>NZ_BTCK01000053.1:0-43242 GCF_033239625.1 Paenibacillus sp. CCS19 | reverse complement strand
GACCATATGCGCGAGCAGCGCCGCTGCCGCTGGATCGGACATTGGCTGCTTCGCTGGCGGCGTCTTGGCGTAAGCTGGAGCGAGAGAAGCCGATCGCTGCCGAAGGCGGGCTGAGCGTCGCGGAGCGCGCGCTGCTCGCACATATCCGCGGGGAGACGGCTAGGCTCAATCGGAACAATGTAACGCGCACGATGGCTTACTTGGCCGTCTACGATCGGCTTCCCGAGCTGCACTGGGCGCTGCTCGCGCATATGGTCTCTCGCAATGGCGGATGGAATATGACCGACCTGCACGGGGAATGGCTGCCCCGGCTGCTCAGCGCTCGAAGGCGACAAGATATCTTTCGCTTCTTGGAGAGGGCGAATTTGCTTATTTTCGGCGATGCCTATCCTCAGCTGCTGCTGTATGAACATAGTGTGCGCGCGGGTCATCCGTTATTCCATCTGCTCCCGATGCTTGGAGTCTCACGGTTTATGCAGCCGGTGTGGGAGCAGTTCTGGACTTCGCGAAACAGCGCCGTGCTTACTGTCGCTCTGATCGTCAATGAACAGCATTACATCGAGCGCCGCGTTGTGCAGCATCCATACTATCGCAAACGTGTAGTGGATACCCTGTTCTTCGGCGTGCAATCGCTGCTGCAGCTCAATGCCGTGCTGTTTCCTTACGCACATGGCACGGAGCCGGATCAGATGCGGCTGGCCGGTCTCATTATCGAGCGCTTCGGCGATGTGAAGGAACGGATCGAATTCGGCAAGCGGCTGTACGCGCTTCTATTCGCTGTGCCTCGCATTGGAGAAGGGGCGCTGGATTTCGCTAGGCGGGTGCGCCATACCGGCACGCGTGCCGACTATGCGCCGCACCTGTTCGAGCGGGTTAGGCAGCAACCTCCTCAGACTCCTTATCAAGAGCGGCTGCTTGGCGGCAAGCTGAAGCCTGGAGCGGAACGTCCGTTCAGTCCAACGCTTGCGGATGCTTGGCCGGATCAAATGATGGAACCGGCCGAGGCTGGGGATTGGTTCACGCAAGCGGGAGACGTGACCCCGTATTTCGAGCGGCTGCCGCTGCCGAATACGTTCGAGATGACCAATGAGTACGGCTTTCTGCTTGATAAGCTGGAGCTTGCGGCTGCGGCGTCCTTCCGCCCGGAAGCGGAAGTGGAGGAGGATGCTGATCGTGCTGCTCCCGTATTCCCGCAGCCGACTGATTGACAGAGTGGCGTAATCAATGGTATAAAAGGGACTAATACGAACAAGCAACGAAGGGAATTCAGTAGCTTAAGCTGTCGATGCAGCAGAGAGCCGGCGGGTGGTGCGAGCCGGTGCATGCGCTTAATGCGAATTACGTCCTGGAGCTTCTTCTGTCCGAACCCGCGTGATGCGGAAGGTCAAGACGGTCGTCGACCGTTATCCGACAAGAGTGGAATATGCCCCGCGCATGTTCAACATAGGGTGGTACCGCGATGACTCGTCCCTGTCTATTCGACAGGACGGGTCTTTTTTGTGCGCTATACGCCAATATTTAGTTCGTGTTCAAAAAGTACGGTTTTCAGCACCGAGAAGGTTGGATCAAGCGGGGAATGAGGATCGGAGCGTAGTGGTTTGCTACGTGAGAACCGGAAGTCACAGCTTCATCCAAGATTCGATGCCGGATATACATCTTGTGATGCTTCGTGATCAAAAGCGTGCTTTTTGAACTACCTCTATTAAGATGAAATGAAGGAGAGATTATGACCATGACTCAACCGACAGTTACAGGTATTGCAGCTGACTTCCTAGAGGAACTCGAATACCGCGGCCTCATTCACCAGACGACGAACCGCGAAGCATTGCTGGAGAAAATGACGAATGACCGCGTCGTCTTATACTGCGGCTTTGACCCAACGGCAGACAGCCTGCATATCGGCAGCCTGCTCCCGATTCTGATGCTTCGCCGCTTCCAGCAAGCGGGCCATAACCCGATCGCGCTGGTCGGCGGCGGTACGGGTCTGATCGGCGACCCAAGCGGCCGTTCGACGGAGCGCTCGCTCAATTCCGACGATACGGTAGCGCAGTGGACGGACAGCCTGAAGCGTCAGCTGTCCCGCTTCCTTGATTTCAATGCGCAGGACAACCCTGCGAAGCTCGTGAGCAACTACGACTGGCTCGCGCCGCTCGACATCATTACGTTCCTGCGTGACATCGGCAAGAACTTCACCGTTAACTACATGCTGGCGAAGGATTCGGTTGATTCGCGTCTGGCGAACGGCATTTCGTTCACGGAATTCAGCTACATGATTCTGCAGGCTTACGACTTCTATCGTCTGCGGACGGAGCACAACTGCGCGCTTCAAATCGGCGGCAGCGACCAATGGGGCAACATTACGGCTGGTCTTGATCTGATCGGCAAAATGGGCGGCGGCGACGCATACGGCATTACGATGCCGCTCGTCACGAAGAGCGACGGCAAGAAATTCGGCAAATCCGAATCCGGCGCCGTATGGCTCGATTCGACCAAAACATCCGTGTACACGTTCTATCAGTTCTGGATCAACACGGATGACAGCGACGTCATTAAGTTCTTGAAATATTTCACGTTCTTGGATCGTGCGCAGATCGCAGCGCTTGAGACGGAGCTTAACGAACGTCCAGAGAAGCGCGCGGCGCAGCGCGAGCTCGCTCGCGAAGTGACGCGTCTCGTGCATGGCGACGCGGCAGTGGAAAGCGCAGAGCGCATTACGGAGGCGCTGTTCTCCGGCGACGTAACGAAGCTGAATGAGGCTGAGCTTGTCGAAGCGCTGGCTGGCATGCCAACGGCTGAGCATGCAGCTGGCGAAGAGCCGCTGCTGATCGACCTGCTCATCGCTGCGAAGGCGGCTCCGTCGAAGCGCCAAGCGCGCCAAGACATCGAGAGCGGCGCTGTGTACGTCAACGGCGAGAAGACGACGAGCATCGAAGCTGTCGTCAGCGCATCGCAGCGTCTGCACGGTCAATACGTCGTGCTGCGCCGCGGCAAGAAGAACTACTACCTGGTGCGTTTCGTTTAATCGCTTGTTTAAGCGTCGGGGGCGGATAGGGAACAATTAGTATCCAATCTTCGCTCGAACGCTGGTATGAGGCGGATAGGGAACAATTAAGTATCCAATCTTCGCTCGAACGCTGGTATGGGGCGGATAGGGAACAATTAAGTATCCAATCTTTGCTCGAACGCTGGTATGGGGCGCATAGGGAACAATGAAGTATCCTATCTTCGCTCGAGGACTGGTGTGGGGCGCATAGGGAACAATTAAGTATCCTATCTTCGCTCAAGGCTGGCGTAGGGGTGGATTGGGTACATTTAAGTATCCCATTTGCCTCCCTAAGCGCTCTGCCATTCGAGCAAGCTCGAGCAAGCGAAAGCTCTGCCATATCCTTCGAGGCTGCGCGCTGTATTTAGCGCATCAGCCTGCCCAAGCCGCCTGTAAAGGCGGCTTTTTTGCTGTGTCTGCCCGTGTTCTTGTCAGATTTTGTGAGAAAAAATAGGCTGGTATAGGAACGTTTGTTCTGTATATAATAAAGAGCGATAGGAGAACATACGTTTCTATTCAGGAGGGGTTGGAATGCCGGTTGCACAGGAAGTGGCCGATGGCGGTGCGCCCTGCGTCCTTGGGAGGACGTTCTGTCCGGTGAAACGCGATGGCTGTTAAACGTACGGTAATGCTCGCGGACTGTCAGTCATTCTATGCCAGCGTCGAGAAATCGCAAAATCCCGATTACGCAGGCAAGCCTATCGTCGTGGCTGGCGACCCGGAGCGTCGCTCGGGCATTGTGCTTGCCGCCTGCCCGCTGGCTAAGGAGAAAGGTGTGACGACGGCCGAGCGGGTAGGGGAAGCGGTGGCGAAGTGTCCGGACCTCATCATTGTGCGCCCTCGGATGGCGGAATATATTCGAGTGTCGCTGCAAATTTCGGACATTTACCGCTCCTACACGGATCTGGTAGAGCCCTACAGCATCGATGAGCAGTTTATCGACGCAACAGGCTCGCTGCATCTATTCGGCGGCAATGTAGAAGAGATGGCGCGGCACATTCAGCAGCAGGTGCTGTCGGAGACGGGCATCTACTGCCGGTTCGGCATCGCCGAGAACAAAATATTAGCGAAAACCGCATGCGACAATTACGCGAAGAAGAATGCGTCGGGTATTTATATTCTGGAGAAGGATCGGCTCTCGGAGTCGCTCTGGAAGCTGCCGATCAGCAAATTGTTCATGGCGGGCAATCGGGTGACGTATCATTTTCATGCGATGGGCATTGAGACGATCGGGGATCTGGCTGCCACGCCGCTGGAACGGCTGAAGCAGCTGATGCGGCGCAAGTTCGGCAAGAACTCGGACATTAACGCCGAGCTGTACTGGCGAATCGCGAACGGTGTGGACGACAGCCCCGTGACGCCGGGCACGCATGAATCGCCGCCGCAGTCGATCGGACATCAGATGACGCTGCCTCGGGATTACGGCACGCTCGAGGAAATTAAGGTCGTCGTGCTGGAGCTGACGGAGCTCGTGTGCCAGCGCTGCCGCAGCAAAGGCTTCATGGGCCAGGTGATCGCGGTCGGCTGTCAGGGAGCGGACTTCGATCGGCCGACGGGCTTCTTCCGTCAGTTCAAGATGGCGGATCCGACGAATGTGACCAATCACGTCTACAAGGAGGCGGTCCGTCTGCTGGAGCGGCATTGGGACGGCAATCCGGTCCGCAAAGTAGGCGTTACGCTCGGGCAGTTCAGCAACAGCGAGCAGTATCAGCTGTCGTTGTTCGATGATCGGGAGCGCTTCATGGCATTGGAGCGGGCAACGGATGCGCTGAAGGAGAAGTATGGGGATACGGTCATTATGCGCGCGGTTTCGATGACTCAGGCAGGTCAGGCGCGGGATCGTTCCGGCAAAATCGGAGGTCATTACAAATGAGCAAAAAACTTCAAGGCAACGGCCTATGGGAATCGAGCCGGATGATGCTGCCCGAGCATAAGCTCGAGCTGATCAACAGCGCCAAGGAATTGAAGCGCCGCGCGCCGATCGAGCTTGATGAACATGAGTGGGAGCAGATCGAGCGGCTGATGACGGAGTCGCACCAGCTGCGGCAGCCGATCGAGCTGCGGATGTACCACCCGTACGAGGAGACGAAGGTGATCGGCACGGTCGACCGGATCGACAGCTATCGCGCGCGGTTTATGGTGGACGGCGAGTGGTTTGAGATGAAAGAAATTGAGGGTGTTGAACGTGGCAGCGAGGAAGCCGAGTAGCTCTCGTGCACGTTTGTATAAATGAGAGGTTGGCCGCCAAGCGGCAACGTAGGTGCAGAAATACACCTACACCGCGCGGTATCGCCGCCGAGCGGAAACGTAGGCGCACAATTGCACCTGCTGCGCCAAGCGCAAGCGCCGCTGCTAAGGAAAGAGGACAGCTGACATCGGCTGTCCTCTTTTTCATTGTAACGTTGTACATAATTGTCGGACGCGCTATCCAAAATAAGAATTAGCTGGAAATCCATTCGATGGGAGGGGTTGCGCTTGTTCGGCTTTAACCGAAATAACCGAAACGGCAAACAATCGCAGCCACAGGCGCAGCAGGGCGGCAGCAAGTCCGAATCGCTCAGTGCGAATCTGACCTTAAATCTACAGACGCTTCGCGCTAAGCTAGGCGACAGCGGGGATCTCATGATTCGGGCACTGCGCAGTGATGCGATGCCTGGGATCGAGATGGCAGTCACCTATATTCGTGCAATCGTCGAAGAGGATACCATTCATCAGAATGTAATTGAACCGATTATGGGATGGTCGGCTCCGCTGGAGAAGCCGACATGGATGGAGACGCTTAGGCAGCGAGTCATCTCGACGGGTACAACCAAACTCATTCAAACGGTTGACGATGCCATATACGCCATGTTGGATGGTCAAAGCCTCGTGCTGACCAACGGCTTCAGTCAGGCGGTGGCCGCCGATACGAGCGGAGGCGAGATGCGGTCAGTCGCCGAGCCGAATACACAGACGGTTATTCGCGGGCCGCAGTATAGCTTCACCGAGAACATCGCGACGAATGTCGGCCTGCTGCGCCGCATTATCCGCTCTGCCGATTTTCGAATGAAAACAGTGATCGTTGGCCGCAAGACGCGGACAACGATTGGCATTGTCTATATGGATCAGATCGCCGATCCGAAGGTCGCAGCCGAGATCGAACGTCGCATTCAAGAGATCGATATCGACGGTGTATTGGAGAGCAATTACATCGAGGAATTTATTTCCGATCAGACCTATACGCCATTTCCTACGATGATGAACAGTGAGCGGCCAGATACGGTAGCTTCGGCAATGCTGGATGGTCAAATCGCGGTGCTCGTCGATGGCACGCCTTTCGCGTTGATTGGACCGGCAACGTTTTTTCATTTCTTTCGTTCCGCGGAGGACAATTATCAGCGGTTTGACATTTCCACCTTTCTGAGGCTGCTTCGATATGTGGCATTTCTCGCCTCTATGCTGCTTCCGTCGCTCTTCATCGCCATTACGACATTTCATCAGGAAATGCTGCCGACACCGCTGCTCATCAGCCTAGCCGCGCAGCGGGAGGGCATCCCGTTCCCGGCTCTGGTCGAGGCGCTGCTCATGGAATTTACATTCGAGATATTGCGCGAAGCGGGCGTCCGAATGCCGAGAGCGATCGGCCCGGCGATATCGATTGTCGGCGCACTCGTACTCGGACAGTCTGCCGTGCAGGCGGGGCTCGTGTCGCCAGCGATGGTCATTGTCGTCTCGTTCACGGCGATCTCGAACTTCGTGACGCCGCAGATTACGATGGCGAGCGCATCGCGTCTCATTCGGTTCACGCTTATGCTGCTGGCGGGCATGCTTGGCATATTCGGCATTATGGCCGGCATGTTGTTCCTCATTATTCATATGACGGGGCTGCGTTCCTTCGGTGTGCCTTATATGGCCCCGTTCGCGCCGGTCTATCCCCAGACTTGGCCGGATATGGTTGTACGTCTGCCGTGGTGGGCGCGTGTCTATCGGCTGATCGCGGTGAGCAAAGTTAACCCGCATCGCCAGCGGGGCGGCAGACCGAGCCATCAGAAGCGGAGATAGCCGAACAATTACATGACGAGGAGGGCGAGCTGTATGTGGAATCGATTGAAACGAACCGTCTGCTGCATACTGCTGCTCAGCCTGCTGTGTATGGTTGTAACCGGCTGCGGGAATCGAACAGAGCTTAATGAGATCAGTATCGTGTCGGCCTCGGGAATTGACTGGAAGGATGGCAAATGGATCGTCACCTATCAGCTCGTGCTGCCGCAAGCGATTGCGAGCCACGGAAGCGGAACATCGTCTGGCGCTGCACCGATCAATGTGTTCTCGACGTCGGGCGATACGATACGCGGAGCCATCAGCAAGGCGAGCTACGAAATGTCGCGGCGGCTTTATTTCTCGCAGAACCAAATTGTTGTCATTAGCGATCAAGCGGCGGAGCATGGACTGACGAGCTTATTCGACGCCTACCTTCGCAATCCTGATTCACGCGAAACGGTGAGCGTGTTCTTAACGAAGCGTCGCAGCGCACGGGAAGTGTTGGAGCATCTGATCCCGCTTGAAGAGATTCCGGGAGCGGCCATCGAGCGAATGAGCCGCAATGAGGAGAAGAATGGCTCTACACTGCCGAATATGTCGATGTATCGCGTACTGCTCGATCTGCTGGGACCGACCAAAGCAACAGGAATAACGAGTATCGACATCTCCGGCAGCGACCCGCTCAATTCGATGCAGAAGATGGGCAAAACCTATTCCAGTTCCAAGATAAAGCTCGGGCAGCTCGGCATTCTGCATGAGGATAAGCTCGCGGGCTGGATTGGCCATACGGATAGCTACGGTGTGATGTGGATGCGCAACCAGATTCGCAACAGTACATTGTGGTTTCCATGCAGCGGCGAGCAGAAGGCAGAGCAGGCCGTGATGCGTGTGAATCGGACGAAGACGAAGCTGAGCGCCAAGAAGGACGGAGACAGCTGGAAGCTGCACGTTCAAATTCATGCCAAAGGAACGCTGATGGAATATCCGTGCGACAGCGATCTAACCAAACCCGCGAACGTGGAGGAGCTGGAGAAGAGAGCGGCGGACAAGCTCACAGAGCTCGTGCAAGACTCCTTCAAGGCGGTGCAAGAAGTGAAGGTAGATATTCTGGGGTTCGGCGAAGCGGTCCGATTGAAGGATCCGAAGGGGTGGAATAAGATGGCTTCGCGGTGGAATGAACAAGTGTTTCCGCAGACGACAGTGGAGCCGGATGTGCACGTGACGATTGAACGGACAGGCATGAGTACAGACTCATTCCGCAAAATGCAAAGCAAAGCCGGCTCGTAAAGCTATCCTGAGCCAATCACCTAGGCGTCTGACCGTTACTATCCAGCATGCCAAGAGACAAGAGGGAGCGCGGGAATGAATCGAATCGGAACCTATCAGCTGTTCGTGATGGTTATCATGTTTCATATCGGCAGCACTCCCCTGTTCCAGCTCGGGAGCAAGGCGAAGCAGGATTCTTGGCTTGCAGTACTGTTGGGAGCTGCTGCAGGACTGCTCGTTATGGCCTTATTCATTACGCTGCAGCAGCGAAAGCCTGACGCGAGTCTAGTCGGACTGCTGCAGCTGGCTGCGGGGCGATGGACGGCGGTCGTATTCGGGCTGCTGTATGCTGTATATTTTGCCTACCAATCGATGCGCAACGTGCGCGATTTCGGGGAATTGACGACGCTGTCGCTGCTTCCGAACAATCCAAAATGGATAATAATGGCTGTTATATTGCTCATTGCCTGGTATACGGTCGTCAATGGGAACGAGTCATTCTTCCGCACCACGCAGTTGTTGTTCATCGTCATGTTCGGCAGCTACAGCCTGCTGGCTGTACTCATCATGAGCAACGGACTCTCGCAGTTCCGGATGCTGCGGCCTGTCATGGAGGATGGCCTGATGCCGGTTGTTCACGCGGCGATGCCGGATATTTTCTCCTTCCCGTTTACGCAAGGCGTCATCTTTCTCGTCTTCTGGAAATATGCAGCCAATTGGAAGGCGGCACGCCGTGCCTCTTACTGGGGGTACATTGGCGGCGCGTTATTCATCGTGTTTATGAATGCGATGAGTATGACGGTGCTGGGTCCGCTCGCGTCGACTTCTTCTTTGCCTTTCTTGGAAGTCGTGCAGCTGGTGCAGATTGCCAATTTCATTGAACGACTGGATGTTGTGGTTACGCTGCTGTTGTTCATAGGGCTGTATGTCAAAATGACGGCGTTTTATCTGGCTGCCGTGCTCGTGCTGCGTGAAATATTCCGCTTACGAGTACAATGGTTAGCGGCCATTATCGGAGTTATTATCTACGTCACATCCTTCATAGAACGCAACAATACGATTCATCTATGGGTGGGACTCGGCATTAGCCTGAAGCTGAGCCTTGTCATGCAGGTTGTCATTCCTTTCATTATTCTGCTGCTTGCCCTGATACGGGTTCATGGAGCGGATACACAGACAGGAGCACCGGCATCGGCGGAAAGGAGCGGTGGCTGATCATGGAGCGTATCGGTTCGCATCAGCTGTATGTTGGCACCATCATGTTTATCCTTGGCAGCACACCGCTCTATGAGCTTGGCGTGGAGGCCAAGCAGAATGCGACGCTTGCCATGCTTGTGGGAGCTATAGCTGGTCTTGTGCTCGCTGGCATGTATTTATACTTGTACCATCGCGTACCGGAGGCGGGACTTACCGAGCTGTACCGCCTTCATTTTGGACTATGGCTGGGCAGTGGCATCGCATTCATTCATGGTTCGGAACTCGCTTTCGAAGCGACTTACCTGCTGCGGGAATATAGCTACTTAACGACACTTACGCTGCTGGATACGGCACCTGGGTGGCTCATGATGCTCGTTTCATGCTTCCTTGCCGGCTACACCGTCATGAAAGGAATAGAAGTGTTGTTTCGCGTAATTGAAATATTGTTCCCGCTCGTGTTAACAAGCTATGTTCTGCTGTCGGTCATGCTCTTCTTGAACAAGCTGCCGGATTGGCATCGGCTGCTGCCCTTCGTCGGCTTCGAGACGATATTTCGGGCAGCCATACCGACCATCATGGTGTTTCCATACGGACAGATCATCGTGTTTCTTGCGATCTGGAAGCATGTTCAAGAGACGAAGGCGGTAACCCGAATGACGCTGGCCGGTTATTTGACCGCGACCATTATGATCATGTACGGGAATGCGATGATTATGGCTGTGATTGGGCCTCAGCTCGCAGCAGGTTCGTCCATTCCGCTGTTGCAGGTCGTTCAGTTGATCAGGCTGGGAGGGTTCATTGAGCGGCTGGATATTATCGTAACGCTGCTGTTGTTCTTCGGGTTGTACGTCAAGCTGGCGATTGGATTTATGGCCGTCGTGCTTATCGTTCAGCCGTTGTTCAAGTGCAGCCATACGATTTGCACGCTGGCGGTCGGCACGATTCTGTTTGGCGTCGCGCTTATTGACCACAACTATACGAAGCATCTGTGGCTTGGACAATATTTTGTAAGAAACTATATGTTAATCTTTCAGTTCGGCATTCCGGCGGTTATGCTGCTGATTGGCCTTCGTCACAAGAAGGGACAGACCCCGTCGCTCGAGTCGGAAGGAATTACAAAATAAACCAATCACCTATGTAAGTTGTCCAATCGCATTCGCTTGTTTCGCCATACTGTATAGTAACTTGAATTACAGGAGGTGAATCGCTATGGGTACTTTTTTGGATATGAGAAGTTCCATGAATGCGAATGCATCTGGCTCAATCGGTGTTAGCTTGACGACTGTTCCTCAGTTGTTCGGTATCATCGGTCTGCAAACGAAAAACGTTGCTAACCCAATCGTTACTCTTGCGGGAACGGTTGGCATTAGCGGCGGCGCGCTTGGCAATACGTTTACGATCGATATTGTTCGCGGCGTAACGGGCGGCACAACGATCTACTCGTTGCAATCGGCTATCGCTCTGAACGTATTGAATGGATCCGACAGCTACAGCTTCAACGTGCAAGACTTGCTTGCACCTGCAGCGGCTGAAACGGTGTATACTGCGTTTATTTCGGGCGGCCCGCTGGCTGTACTGACGGGCGCACGCAACGGCCCAGAAACTTTCTACGGCATCGCTTCGAGCTCCGAGTAAGCGTAAGGCACCTCCACCATCTCTACAAAAATATGCGTCCCTCGGGGCGCATATTTTTTTTTGTGCAATTGGGCACATGCGTCCATACAGATGATAGATGTACCGCATACGATAGGGAACAGTCTAGGTGTGCAAGGAGGTCTCCCGTGATAACGATAAGCTTGTGCATGATCGTGAAGAACGAGGAGGAGGTGCTGGCGAGGTGCCTCGATTCGGTGGCCGATCTAGTGGACGAAATCAACATCATCGACACGGGTTCGACCGACGGAACCAAAGAGATTGCGGCGAGGTATACGAACCGCATCTTCGATTTTGAATGGATTGACGATTTTGCGGCGGCACGCAATTTTGCATTCGAACAGGCTACTTGCTCGCACATGATGTGGCTGGATGCCGACGACATCATTCTGGAGAAGGATCGTGAGGCGTTCAAGAAGCTGATTCCGGAAATGCCTGACGATATAGATTCGATTATTATGGAGTACCACTTGGCTTTTGATAAAGCGGGTAATCCGGCAGCGGGTTCTCGCCGCAATCGAATCGTACGACGCGAGAAAGGCTATCGCTGGCACAATCCCATTCATGAATATTTGGAAGTGACGGAAGGCAAGGTGTACGTGTCTGAAGTAGCGGTTTCCCATGAGCGGATGGGGGATCACTCCGCACGGAACATGGAGATTTTCAAGAAGAAGCTGCTTCAAGATGGCGCGAAGCTTGAGGGCCGCAACCAGCTGTACTATGCGAATGAGCTCGTCGACCAGCAGATGTTTGCAGAAGCAGTGGAGCAGTATGAGCAGTTTGTTCAAGGCGAGAAAGAAACGCCGGAAGACTGCATGTACGCTTACAGCAAGCTGGCGGAATGCTATCACCATCTCGGGCAGAGGAAGCAGAAGATGCAGTCGCTGCTGCTTGCCCTTCAATTCCATGTGCCGAGAGCGGATCACTGCTGTTCCATCGGCTACAGCTTCGAGGAACGAGGGCAGTATGATGCAGCGATCCATTGGTACGAAATGGCGCTGACACTGCCGAAGCCCAAATATCATATGGGTCTGCTTAATCTTGTGTGCTGGACGTGGATGCCGCATGTTCAGCTATGTATATGCTATGCCAAGCTGGGGGAAATCGAGCAAGCATATAAGCACAACGAGAAGGCGCTCGCATACTTGCCTGATGACATTAATCTGCTAGATAACAAGCTTAGGCTGGAACAAGCGCTTGGGATTACGCCATCGTCAACGGAAGATAACAAGCAGGCGCCGATCGAAGAGCCATTGCTTCAGTCCGATGATACGGACGGCGGAACGGAGTCGCCATGCTGACGAGCATCATTCTAGTTACGTACAACAAGCTGGAATATACAAAGCAGTGCATCGAGAGCATTAGGCGGCATACCGAGCAGGGAAGCTACGAGATCATAGTTGTCGATAATGGCTCCAGCGACGGCACGCAGGAATGGCTCGCAGGGCAGGATGACGTGCGATTCATTGCCAACGAAGACAATGCAGGGTTTCCGCGAGCGTGCAATCAGGGACTGGGGCTGGCGAGAGGCGAGCTCCTGCTGCTGCTTAATAATGACACGCTCGTCACCATGCGCTGGCTAGATGGATTGAAGACAGCGCTGCTCAGCGCTCCGGAGATCGGGGCCGTTGGTCCAGTAACGAATGCGGCCTCTTACTTGACGAGTATTCCGGTCCCTTATAAGGATGGGGAAGGAATGGAGTCGTTCGCACAATCGTATAACCATTCCGATCCCGCCAAGTGGGAAGAACGGCTGAAGCTCATTGGTTATTGTCTGCTGATGAAGCGGGAGGCCTATGAGAAGGCCGGCCCGCTGGATGAGCGATTCGGCATTGGCAATTACGAGGATGACGATCTAAGTCTGCGTATTTGGCTTGCCGGCTACAAGCTGCTGCTCTGCCATGATACGTTCATTCATCATTATGGGAGCGTCTCATTCAGCGAGAATATGCAGCAGTTTCAAGAGCTGATGAACGGCAATTCGGAACAGTTTATGAGCAAGTGGGGTTTTCGGCCCGAGCTCTCACTCCATATCCGTGTCGATCTGCTAGGCATGATAGAAGGGGAATTCAAGAAGAAAGAGCCGCTTCGCGTATTGGAGATAGGCTGCGGCTGTGGCGGTACGCTGCTCGCGGTCAAGTACCGGTTTCCAGGCTCAGAGCTGTTCGGCGCAGAGCGGAACGAAGCGGCTGCCCGAATTGCCAGCGCGGTCGGCATTACCGTATTCCACTCGGGGCGGCCGGATGACTGGACGATTCCCGATGGGTCGCTCGACATGGTGTTGATCGGCGATGCCCATGCTTACGCTGCGCTGCCGCAGCTGATGGCAGCTGTTGCACGGAAGCTGCGCCATGGGGGCTGGATGGCAGCGGGCTACGCGAATCGCCGGTTTTACCGATTCAGCAACAAGATAGCAGAAGGGGAGACCATCGACTCTTCGAAGCTGTACACCGTGAAAGACGCAGCGGCTGTCATGGCGACAGCGGGCATCGGCGGCTTGCGGCCTGCGCTTGCGCTTGAGCCGGAAGGTGAACGGGATCAAGATGGGATCTTGCTCGCCAGCCTGCGGGATACCGAAATATCAGACAGCGAGCGCATGGCTTCTTACTTCCTGCTGCTGGGGCGGCGGAACGCTCAGCAGCTGAAGGCAGACGGGGCGGCTACCGTGTCGAAACCTAAGCCGCAGGCTAAGGCGGCGCAGGAGACAGAGAAGCGGGGACAACCGAAGCCTGGACCGAAGCTTGAGCAGAAGTCTGAGCCTATGCCCGAGCCGCAGATGCAACAGACTCCATTGTCCGCTGCATCGATAGAGAATAGCGGGAAAGAGCGCCAAGAGGATGGGACCGCTGCAGCTGTCAGGGAGCAAAATGATATTGCATTTACGGGCGAACGTCTAGTTGTGAACGCAGAAGTGAAATCACAGTTCCGCGATGTGTACGACGAGCATATGGTGCGTTATACAGCTGCGGAGGGGTATGTGCCCGGCCTGCATGTACTGGATGCGGCCTGCGGCGCCGGGTACGGTTCGCGCATGCTGCTCGAAGCTGGCGCTGCTTCCGTTATCGGTGTCGATATCGACGCGGCATCGATTCAGATGGCGCAGCGCGATTATGGCAAGGCGGGCATCGTCTTCATGCAAGGAGACGTGCTGTCGCTTCCGTTCGCAGACGGCACGTTCGATGCGGTCGTATCGTTCGAGACGATCGAGCATGTCAAGGACGGTTATGCATGGGTGCGCGAATCGGCGCGTGTGCTGCGTCCAGGCGGGCTGTTTATCGTCTCGACGCCTAACCGAGAGGTGACGAATGCGTCGAACTACTGGGAAGAACCGCCGTTTAATCCGCATCATCAATTCGAGTACAATATCGGCGAACTGTTAGGCGATTTGCTGCGAGAATATACGGTTGAGGCCCTTTATGGGCAAAATTGGATCGACGATTCGCAGTTCGCCGCCTTTCGCTGGCTGCGGGATACGAACGAGATGACGGTGGATCGGGAGGAGCGGTACCGGATTGCTGCCACTGGCAGCGAGCTGCTGCCATTCCATCAGTTCCGCAGCGGCAAGCCGATGTACATCGTTGCGATATGCCGCAAACGGCAAGGAGGCGAAAGCGGATGAAGGTCGTCATTCTAGCAGGCGGACTCGGTACGCGGATCAGCGAGGAGTCGCATCTTAAGCCGAAACCGATGATCGAGATCGGCGGCAAGCCGATTCTGTGGCATATTATGAAAATTTACGCGCATCAAGGGTTTACGGACTTCGTCATCTGTCTTGGCTATAAAGGTTTCGTCGTGAAAGAGTACTTCGAGCACTACTTCCTGCATGAATCGGATGTCACGTTCGACTTTCGCGGCGGCGAGCGGTCGGTAACGAAGATTCATCGGCATAAGGCTGAGCCATGGCGAGTCACGCTGGTGGATACGGGACTCGATACGATGACAGGCGGGCGGCTGAAGCGAGCGGTGCCCTATCTCGATGACGAGACTTTCATGCTCACCTATGGTGACGGAGTAGCGGATATCGACCTACGCCAGCTGCTTGCGCATCATCGCTCGCACGGCAAGCTGGCGACAGTGACTGCCGTTCAGCCTGTCGGCCGATTCGGCTCGCTTGTGCTTGGTTCCGATCAGTCCGTCTCGACGTTCGCGGAGAAGCCGCGCGGCGATGGCCATTGGGTGAGCGGCGGATTTTTCGTATTCGAGCCTGGTGCACTGGAACGGATAGACGGGGACGAGATAATGCTGGAGAAGGAGCCGCTTGAACGTCTTGCCGGCGAAGGGCAGTTGATGGCTTACCGGCATGCGGGTTATTGGCAGTCGATGGATACGATGCGGGATAAGGCGCTGCTGGAAGAGCAGTGGCGCTCAGGCAGCGCGCCGTGGAGAGTGTGGGGAAATTAGACAGCCTTGAAGGTCATGCAATAAGCAAGCGTTAAGGGAGACTGGGAGGACAGCAAGGTGAGCGGAGAGCAGCAGTTTTGGCAGGGGAAGCGGGTGTTTATAACCGGTCATACCGGTTTCAAGGGAACTTGGCTCGGACTATGGCTGCGTATGCTTGGCGCTGAAGTTGTCGGCTATAGCGATGAGATGCCATCGGCGCCAGCCATGTATCGGCTATGCGGTTTCGAGCATGACATGCCGTGGGTGCGCGGAGACGTACGCGATGGAGGCAGATTGCAGCAAGCTGTGCGCGATGCAAAGCCTGATATTGTGTTTCATCTGGCAGCGCAGCCGCTCGTGCGGCGCTCCTATGCAGAGCCCGCGGCGACTTATGCAATCAACGTGAACGGAACAGCCAACGTCCTTGACAGCGTTAGACTGCAGCCCTCCGTTCGCGCAGCCGTCATCGTCACGTCTGACAAATGTTATGCAGGTACAGCATCGGCAAGCGGTTATGTCGAGACGGATCCGCTCGGCGGTGCCGATCCCTATTCATCCAGCAAGGCATGCGCAGAACTGACGGTGGACGCCTATCGTCGTTCCTACTTCAGCAGCGGCGCAAACGCATCAATCGCTACTGCCCGGGCGGGCAATGTGATCGGCGGGGGAGATTTTGCCGAAGACCGCATCG
The DNA here is from genome assembly GCF_033239625.1 of Paenibacillus sp. CCS19. Lineage (NCBI taxonomy): Bacteria > Bacillati > Bacillota > Bacilli > Caryophanales > Paenibacillaceae > Paenibacillus > Paenibacillus sp. CCS19. The sequence goes on along the minus strand of NZ_BTCK01000053.1, from coordinate 26,992 downwards.
TGCCGGATATGGTGAGGGCATTGCAATCCGGACAGCCGATCAAGCTGCGTCGGCCGGAAGCGATACGTCCTTGGCAGCATGTGCTGGAGTCGCTGTCCGGCTATATGAGGCTGGCAGAGAAGCTGTATTCGAACGGATCCGCCTATGCGGAGGCGTGGAACTTCGGGCCGTCTGCCGATCAGGAAATGACCGTGCACGAGTTGGCGAAACGGATGGCTGCGAAGCTGGGGGCGCCGCCGCCATGGATTCCGAATGCGGATGCGACGCTTGAAGGTCCCTACGAAGCCGCCGTACTGCGTCTAGACAGTACGAAGGCGCGCATGCGGCTTGATTGGCAGCCCGTTTGGGAAACAGAAGCGGCGATCGATCACACGGCCGCGTGGTATGAGCGATGGTTCAGAGGTGCGCCAATGCGCGAAATCGCCATGCATCAGATTAGGCAATATGAAGCGGCAGCGGCCACAGCTAGGGAAAGCGGGGAACAAGGCGATGGACAGTAAACCAGCGGAAGCGGATCAATCGGGTGAGCAGCAGACGGATGGTCAACCGCTGAAGGCTGCGATTGCAAGGACGGATGCGCACGGAGCGGGCTATAGCTGCCGCGTCTGCGGTGCTGGGCCGCTCACTCGCTGGGTGCATATGCCTGCCATGCCGCTGACGGAAGAGCTTCGTCCGCCGGATTATGCCGGCTTGCCGTTTCTTGCCGACATCGATGTCTACCGCTGCGAAGCCTGCGGCGTATCCCAAACCGCAGGCGAACGCGACCTTTCCCCTTATTATGTCGATTACGGCTACACGGTTGGCCAATCGCCGTTCGCTGCAAGGTTCATGCAGCGGCTTGCGGATACAGTACGGGATCGTTTCGGCTTGCAGGAGGGCTTCAAGGTTATCGAGATCGGTTCTGGTGATGGAGCGCAATTGGCATGCTTCCAGCGTGCCGGCGCCGAAGTGTACGGCATCGAGCCCTCCGCCGTACTGTGCCGCGAGAGCCGTGCCCGCGGCGTGCCGGTGATGGAGTCGTTGTTCATGCCGCAGACGGCAGCGCTTCTGCCGGAGGCATTCCAGCCTGCGGACGTACTGCTCATGACTTACACGTTCGATCATTTGCCTGACCCCTCAGGAACGCTTGAGGCGGCGCGCAGAACGCTGCATCCCGGGCGAGGGCTGCTGGTGCTTGAGGTGCATGATCTAACGCGCATTGTGGAACGTCGGGAATATTGTTTGTTCGAGCATGAGCACTACACGTATTGGACAGCGGAGACGCTGCGGTGTACGTTGGCAAGCTGCGGCTTCAGGCTGCTGACGACAGAACTGCTGCCGGAGAGCGAGAGGCGCGGCAACTCGCTGCTCATTGCAGCAGCCGTAATGGACGCTGCACATTCGCCGGAATCGGAAGTCGTCCTTGCAGAAGAAGCGGCGATTGATTATGACGGCTTCCAGCAAGAGCTGGATCGAGGGATTGCAGCGCTGGATGCTTTCGTCGAGCAAGAGGCCTTGCAAGGACGTAAGATTGCCGGCTACGGCGGCGGCGGAAGAGGCGTCATGACGATGGCGGCCATGTCATCCGCTTCGAGAATTGCCTACGTGTGCGATGCGAATACAGGGCTGCATGGTCTGCTCGCACCGAAATCCCGCGTACCCATCGTTTCGATCGATCGACTGTCGGAAGAGCCGGTCGATACGCTGATCGTGTTCAGCTATGGCTACATGGCAGAAATTCGCGAAGCGGTCGAGAAACTGCCAGGCGCGCCGCAGCGGATCATATCGATGCTTGAGATATTGAAGTGAGGGATCGCGTATGGAACAGCAACAGACGCGAGAGTTGAATGTGAGCTATGAGCGTCGTACTGCGGTGGTGACAGGCGCTGCTGGCTTTATCGGCGCTGCCGTATGTCTTGAACTGCTGCGCAGAGGTTGGCGCGTGTATGCGGTTGTGCGCCCGGGCTCAGCAGCGCTGCGTCTGCCTCGCGGCGCAGAGGCGCTGCAGTTAATGGAAGGCGATTTGCTGCAACCGTCAGAGTGGCAGGGGCGGCTTGAAGCGGCGGCGGCTGCAGGCGAACGATTCGACAGCTGGCTGCAGCTAGGCTGGTCGGGCGTTGCCGGTTCTGCGCGCAATGATGCTTCGCAGGCTGCAAATGTGGAGGCGACGATTGAATCCGTAAGGTTGGCTGCGCGATTAGGCTGCAGCAGCTGGATCGGAGCGGGCTCGCAGGCGGAGTATGGGCAGATGGAAGGACGCGCAGATGAAGGGGCGGCAGAAGCGCCGACGACAGCCTATGGTCGTGCGAAGCTTTCAGCAGGCAGGGGAGCGCTGAAGGAAGCAGCGCATCATGGGCTGAGCGGCTATTGGGTTCGCATCTTCAGCGTGTATGGCCCAGGCGATAATGACAATTGGCTTATTCCTGGATTGATCCGGCAGCTGCTTGCAGGTGAGAGTCCGACGATGACGCTTGGTGAGCAGCGCTGGGACTATTTATACCTGGATGATGCTGCGGCAGCATTCACCGAGCTGGCAGTGCAATCGGCAGCCGCAAGACGCAAACATCTGGCATCGGCTGTATCGGATGGGAAGCAGCTGCAGCTTAGAGATCGCAAGCTTGGACGGAGACTGGACCCGGCGCCAGGTATATATAATCTCGGCTCCGGCGAAAGCAGAGCGATCCGTGATATCGCGGAGCTTGTACGTAAGTCGGTATCGGAGCGATTGCCGCGCAGTCTGCCGCCGTACGAGGAGGAAGCATTGCCTGCGCAAGTCGAGTACACGTCTGATGGCAGACGGGTGCCGATTATCCGGTACGGTGCAGTCCCCTATCGTGAAGATCAAGTCATGATGATGGAAGCGGACACCGCCAAGCTGCAGCGCGAGACGGGGTGGCGCCCTCGAACGGCGCTCGCTGAAGGGATACAGCGGACGGTCGCCTCGTATGCGGATGCCGAGGAACGCAGCCACAGTATCGCGGTCAGGCGTGCCATCGTTACGATGGCCTATCGTTCCGGTTCATCTCATGTCGGTGCCGCGCTATCGGCTGCAGATATGCTGCTTGCTCTATACTTCCATATTGTTCGCGTAGATCCGAATCGGCCCGATGCTCCCGAACGAGATAAGCTGGTGTTCTCCAAAGCGCATGCGAGCACTGCGCTCTATGCCGTTCTTGCAGAACGAGGCTTTTTCCCGCGAAGCGTCCTTGACAGCTATTCAATAGACGGAGGCCAGCTGCCAGGCCACTTGGACCGCCGATCGGCCCCAGGCATTGATGTATCGGCTGGTTCGCTGGGGCACGGACTTTCCATCGGCGCGGGGCTAGCGCTTGCCGATCGGCAGGCTGGACGCAGCGGCCGCACCTATGTCGTACTTGGCGACGGCGAATGCAATGAAGGATCGATCTGGGAGGCGGCGCTGGTTGCTGCATCGCTTAAGCTGGATCATTTGGCAGCGGTGGTCGATTGTAACGGGTGGCAGGGCTTCGATCGGACGGAGCCGTTGTCGCCGTACGACTCTCTTGCGGACAAATGGCGCTCATTCGGCTGGGAAGCGGAAGAGGTTGATGGGCACGATGCGAAGGCGCTGGTGCAAGCGTTGGATCGGCGGGGTCAGGAGGGACGCCCAAGAGTTGTACTCGCACGGACCGTGAAAGGGTACGGCGTTGACTTTATGGCGGATACGCTTGAATGGCATTACAAATCGCCGAACACCGCGCAGTGGCAAGAAGCGGTCGAGCAGCTTGGCAGCGGGGAGGGGCCGGGATGAGAAATGCATTCGTACGCGAGCTGCTGAAGCGGGCAGAGACGGATGAGCGCATATTCGTTATAACACCCGACCTTGGCTTCTCCGTCTGGGAGCCATTCCGCGAGCGATATCCTTCAAGATTTCTCAACGCGGGCATCGCGGAACAAAATGCGGTCGGAATCGCTGCGGGTCTCGCGCTCGCCGGCCATACCGTCTACGTGTACAGCATCATTCCGTTCGTGACGATGCGCGCCTATGAACAGGTTCGTGTGGACGCGGCGTACATGAACACGAACGTCCGCGTCGTGGGTGTCGGTGCCGGCTTCGCTTATGGCGGGCAAGGTCCGACGCATCACGGACTGGAGGATGTCGCGCTCATGCGCGCGCTGCCGAACATGACGGTCTGCTGTCCGGGCGATGACATCGAGGCGCGAGAGCTGACGGCGGCAAGCTTCGATCATCAAGGTCCGATGTACATTCGACTGGGCAAGTCAGGTGAAGCGCGTGTGCATGAGCCGGAAACGCGGATTGCGATTGGCGAACCGATCGAATTAATCGCAGGGTCGCAGATTGCGGTTCTCGCTTCGGGCACCGCACTCGGTCGAGCAAAGGAATGGGTGCTTCGAATGCGTGCGGAAGCGGATCCGGTAGAGGCGGCGCTCGTGAGCGTGCCGACCGTAAAGCCGTTCCCATCCGAAATCATCACCAAATACGCGGGGCAAGGCATCCCGATCGTTACGGTCGAGGAGCATAGCGTGATCGGCGGTCTAGGTTCGGCTGCAGCCGAGGTGCTGGCGGAGCTTGGAGGAGGCGTACCGCTGCGGCGGTTCGGCTTGCCGGATGCATTTTGCCGAGAAGTAGGCAGTCATTCGTATTTGCTTGAGCGGTCGGGGTTTCATTATGAACGATTTCAGGACATCGTGAGAGGAGCATGCGGGCAATGACAGATTCGTTCAAGCCGATGGGAATGATCGGCAAGCATCATCGGCAATCCGATTTCGAGGCCTATCGTTTAACGGAGGAGACATTCGAGGAGTCGCAGCTGTCGGTGTTCAATAAGCTGGAGGCCTTTCCGCGTTTTGCGACGAAACGCAGTCTTGCTAAGTTTCTATGCCGCCACGAAATATTCAAGCATGTGCTCGGCGTAACAGGGAGCATCGTCGAATGCGGCGTGTTCAATGGCGGCGGGCTGTTCACATGGGCGCAGCTGTCCAACATCTATGAGCCGTCCAACCATACGCGCAAAATCATCGGCTTCGACACGTTCGCAGGCTTCCCGTCCGTATCCGAAGAAGATCAAGAGCCGGACGATGAATTCAAAGCCGGCGATTTGAAAGGCGAGACGATTGACCAGCTGCAGCGTTCCATCGAGAAATATACGGCGGAGCGCTACTTGTCGCATATCCCGAATGTGGAGCTCGTGCAAGGTGATTTCATGTTGACAGCCGATGACTACGTGCAGCGGAACAAACACCTGCTCGTGTCTCTGCTGTATCTTGATTTCGATCTGTATGAGCCGACGAAGAAAGCGCTGGAAGTGTTCCTGCCAAGGATGGGCAAAGGATCCGTTGTCTGCTTCGATGAGATCAACTGCGCTTCTTTCCCAGGAGAAACGAGTGCCCTCTTGGAGATGCTGCCGATTCGCGATACGGCGATTCGCCGGTTCCCGACGGACCCATGGGTGTCCTATGTTATTCTGTAAGGAAATGGGGAAGATCGGATGAGCGAGGGGGAACGGGAGGAACAAGCGAAGTCTGGGGCAGAAGAACAGTCAGAAGCAACCGATGCCACCGACGTCACCGATGATACTAACAGTCGCTTCCAAGGATTTTATTATCTCGGCGAGAACACGCTTATCGAGAAAGACTGCGACATGTTCGGCCGCAAGGAAATAGCTATCGGCAGCAGTGTGTTTATACGGACTGGTGCATGGTTCAACATCTGTACGGAAGTCACAGGAGAGCGGCCCAAAATTATTATTGGTGATTACTGTCAGTTCAATAAGAACGTGTACTTGTCAGCTGCGAACCGGATTCGAATCGAGCGGTTCTCCGGAATTGGCCCTATGACCTTCATCATGGATACGCAGCATGAATATCGGAATATCGGAGTTCCGTTTCTGTATCAGGGAATTACGGAGACGAATGGCGAGACGATTATCGGCGAGTCCACATGGGTCGGCGCGAACTGCTTAATAAGCGGTCCGCTTACGATCGGCAGAGGCTCTGTTATCGGCGGGAACAGCGTTGTGACGCGCGATATTCCGGATTACTGCGTCGCAGTGGGATCGCCTGCCCGCGTAGTCAAAATGTTCGATACACACGCAAACGACTGGATATCGGTAAAAACGAAGGATGACGTCGATACGGTCATGCGCAGAAGACGCGAACGTCCGGTGCTGTCGATTTGCATTCCCACCTACAATCGCGCCGCGGATTTGAATCGATGCCTTCAGACGATCGTTCATCAGATCGGGGATTGCTCGTTATTCGAAGTCGTCGTATCGGATAATGCTTCGCCGGACGGGACCCAACAGGTGCTTGCTGCGTTCGCCAAAGCGTATCCGAATTTGAATTTGCGTTACTGGCGCAATGACGATAACATCGGGGCGGAGCGGAACATTATCAAGCTGTTGGACGATGCGCGAGGCGACTATGTGCTGCTGCATGGGGATGATGATTTCTTCAATGATCTGACGATTATGCCGATGCTGCATCTCATTCAGACGAACCGCGATTGCTCGGTATTTTTCTTAAATGTACTGGGCGATGATGGCCTGGTTCACCGGTTGGAAGGGCTTGAGACATTCATTGAGACAGCTTCCCTTCATTCGGGCTTCATTTCCTCGGTTATGCTTCAAAGCGAAGCGTATCGTCAGATTGAGGATAAGACGAAGTTTATCGGCTCCGGCTTTAATCATATTTATTTGCAGCTCGAGGCGCTGCGTTCGAACCCTCGTTTCGCCATCGTGAACAAGGCGCTGTTCGGGTATGCGGGCAATAAGCCGACCGGCTACAACTATGGAAAGTTTTTCATTGAAGGCTATCTGAGCATATTGGAACATTACCGTTCTAATGGACTATCGGATGAGGCGCTGCTGAAGGAGAAACGGTCGATGCTCGCGACAACGGTTCTGCCTTGGTATAAGAGGATTATCGAAGAGCAGCTCGGTATTGACATCAGCGGGTTTGAAGAAATCTATACCGCGCACTACAAAGATGAACCTTATTACGTAGCGATCCTCGAATGGATTCGGAACATTAAACCACCATCCTCCGAAACCGCGAATGAGTAGAAGCCTGCAGACTTAACAGTCGGCAGGCTTCTTGCTTGCTGCATGATGATAGACGAACTTGCGCTGCGACCAATAGCTGAGCAGGAACAATACGCCTTCTGTGAGCAGCTTGGAGATAAGAAGCGGTATGTGCGCGAGCTCGTTCAGACCGTACATCAGTCCATAATTGAGCGTGAGAATGAGCAGAACAAGCGCAAAATATTTGGGCATCGAGCGCCGGACCTCCGACGGTCCATTGTCCGTGAATACGAATTGGCGGTTCATCGCGTAGTTCACGAGCGAGCTGCACGCTCTGGCGCCAACGACTGCGAGCAGCAGGTTGGCCATCAGCATATGGATGAGCAGCAGCAGCCCGTAATCGAGCAGCGCGCAGATCAAGGAGGCGCCGCTGAACTTGATAATAGGGAGATAGACAGCGATCGAATCGGCGAGCGGACGGAAATGCGACGATTTATTTTCCTCGAGATAAACCGTTTCAATCGGAATTTCGGTCAAATGATAACCAGCAGCTCGCGCCTTCAGCAGCATGTTCATCTCGTATTCGAATCGCTCTCCGGGAATCGAGCAGAGCCAATCCAGCATATCGTTCGAAAATCCGCGAAGTCCCGTCTGCGTATCTTGAATGGCGGAGCCGGTTGTGAACTTATAAATCTGGCGTGTCGCCGTATTGCCGAAGCGGCTTCGCAGCGGCACTTCGCCCGTAAATTGGCGGCTGCCCAGCACGATATGTTGAGGCAGCCTGTCCACGGCATCCGCGATACGCATAATGTCCGAGGGCAGATGCTGGCCATCGCTGTCTGCACAGATGACGCCATCTTTGCGGCGCAGCATCTTTATATATTGAAAGCCGGTTTTGAGCGAACGGCCTTTGCCCATATTGCGTTCGTGGGTTAGGATCGTGCAGCCAAGCTGCTCCGCGGCAGTGAAGATCGACTTGTAGTTGTCGCCGCTGCCGTCATCTACGATGACGATGTCACGGGTATTGACGTCAATGAGCTGGCGAACGAGCCCAAGCAGCCGCACGTCCGGCTCATAAGATGGAATAAGTACGGTCATGCTTTCTCCTCCTTATAGATGTTGTTCAAAAAGTCCGTAATTGATCACGAAGGAAGTCAGGAAGCACGCTCGGCTTAGGCGCCTACATAGATAATGTCGCTGACGCCGCGTTCCTGCTGCTTGCCTTGCGGGTTATTGATGACGTTGCCCATGAAATACATCGTGGACGAGCCGCCGCCGTCGAGGTTGTAAGCTTCTGCAGCGCCGAGCTTCTGGAACAACGAAGCGAATTCATCGAGCGTCATCCCGCGGCTGTAGTTGCGGGACCGGCCATCCACAACGACGAGCACATAATGGTTAGGCGCAATAATGCCGATACCGGTGCGGGGATTAGCGCTCTGGATTGATCGGTTGCCGAAGTTTTTGTCGATCGAGACATGTTCGAAGTCGTCCGCAATCTGACCGTCTTTCACCAGAATCGGTCCGAAGGAGAACGTGTTCGCGACGCCCTGTGCGATTAAATCAGCGGAAGAAACAGCGGTTTCGTCATAGCTCTTCATCGTGCCGTCTTGGAATATGGCTAAGCCGTCGCGTGCCGGCTCATCGCGGTAGAGCGTACCGTTGCGAATAATGACGCCGTCGCTGCGGAAGCCGTAATAATCGCCGTTTATAGCAAGCACCGCATTGTTGTTCTCGGCAATGGCGGATGTATTCTCGATAATGTTCGTTCCGAACTTGTTGTCAGCCAGTGCGGTTTGCAAAGTTGCGCCATTCTTCAGCGTGACATCCGCGACGAAATAAGTAATCATGTCGCTGCCGGAGCCTGTCTGCACTTTCTTAATGCTGATCGTCTCGTTATCGCTGCTGTAATTCATGTCATCGTAAGTAGCGTGAGCGGATTCGATCGTCGTGCCTGAGCCTGTCTTCGTGACGACTGCCTCCACATGTTCGATCAAATATCGGTCGGCAAGCTTATAAGCGACGGTACCTATCGTGAGGACGAGCACCAGCGAGGTGCCAACCCATACTTTTCGAGCGCGGCTCCAGTTCTTCAATGTGAGTTCCTTCTTTCATTAGCGAATTGTAAAGGCTGATTAAGGTACCGCTATTGTCGCATCGTCTTCTGAATTGGTTATGAGCCTAGGCTGAACATGCGCTGAAAGAAAACAGGGGAGAAAATGAAAAAAGCTCATCTGACTAATGGAGGCATTCTCCAATTAGCAGAAGAGCTTTGTTTGTTATCGATCATCGCTTTGAAAAGTTGTGCCGGTCTGCACCAGCGAATCCGTATGGCGGTTCGTCAGGCGTCGATTCTAGATTAAAAAGCCCAGTTGCCGTTCAACAAAATCGGCTCTCGGGTTCCGTCATTCGCAACGCCGTAGATGTTCAGCTCCGCCGATCCGACCATGAAGTCGGTATGCGCCATGCTTCGGTTCAGACCGCGCTCGAGCAGTTGCTCTTGCGATAGATCTGCACCGCCCTTGACGCAGGAGGCGTAGGCGCTGCCAACCGCTAGATGGCAGGATGCGTTCTCGTCGAACAACGTTTTGTAGAACAAAATATTCGACTCCGATATCGGCGAACGATGCGGAACGAGCGCCACTTCGCCGAGGTACTTGGCGCCTTCATCGGTATCCAACAGCCCTTGCAGCGCTTCTTCGCCTTGCTCGGCAGCTGCCCTTACGACCCGTCCGTTCTCGAATGTGAACGAGAATCGGTCGATAATGTTGCCGTTGTAGCTGAGCGGCTTCGTGCTGGAGACCGTGCCGTTAACGCCGGTGCGGAGCGGGGCGGAGTAGACCTCCTCCGTCGGCAGGTTCGGCACGAACCATACGCCTTGGCCGTTCGCTTTGCTGCCGCCGAGCCACACATGATCCGCAGGCAACTCGATCGTTAGATCAGTGCCTGGCGCTGTGTAGTGAAGCAGTTTATATTGCTTCTCGGTTAAGTATTTGGCTTTCGAGCGCAGCTGCTGAATGTGCGCTTCCCAAGCGGCGAGCGGATCAGGCTGATCCGCGCGCACCATTTTGAATATAGCGTCCCATAATGCTGGCACCTGCTTATCCTCAGGCAGGTTCGGGAACACTTTGGCTGCCCATGCAGCGGATGGCACCGTAGCCAGCGACCAGCTGAACTTGAACGCCTGCGACAGCTGGCGGTATTTCTCGTTGGCCTGACGAAGCACGCGGTCAGCGGTGCGAATGCGCTCCTGCGGCACGCCTTTGAGCAGATCAGGGTCGGCGGAGCTGATCGTGACGGCTGCGGCTCCCTTTTCCGCCATCTCAAGCTTCTCGCCAGCCGACCAAGTCGGCACTTCCAAGAACGACTGCTCGGGAGCCAGCTCATACCGGATTCGCGATACGACGTCATCCATCCATACAACCTTCACTTGATAGGCGCCTGCTTCATAAGCCTTCTTCACCACAAGCCGCGCCAGCTCGGGCGATTCAATACTCGCGTTCAGCATGAGCGATTGCCCTCGCTGAATGTTCGCACCGATTTGGACAATGATGTCTGCATAGTTGTTAAGCTTCTGTTCGAATGTCAGCATTGGAATCATCCTTTCTTGCTGTGCGGATTGGTATTGGATCTGTACAGATCTATTGTAGGGATTCGGCTGATGAGATTCAAATATCGGGCCACGGCCGGAGTTTCTTTATTAGAAAATCCTTATGCTCATCTGCAAGCGCCAACAGGTCGAAGCTGTCGGCTTCAATAAGGGAAGTAAGCTTAGCTGACTCTTGCTTAGCGAGATCATAGAGCCGCTCGTCGATTGACCCATTGTTCAAAGCTTCATCAAGTTCATCCAAATCTTTATGAATGAGCTCCCCAGACGGTAACACGACAATGTCCAAGAACAAATCATCCACCCAGGGTACGCCGTTCTCGCCCACGCCATTGAGATAAATGATGTCGATATACCGTTGTACAATGCGGCCCTTGTCATCATACATAGTGGTTACGGCATAATGCTCGTTAGACGGGATTTGTTGGAGCCATAAGTAGCCTTCGTCGGCAATGCAAATTTTGTTCTCGCCATAAGTGGCGTGCAAAGGTTCTCTTACTTTATTGATTTTCAGTAGACATATGCAGCCTTGAAAAGCATCCGTTTCCAAATAGAACTGTGCATATTCACGTTCTAGCACGCGCTGCCAATCGGCGCGATCTCCGGTTCTTCTTTTTAACTTCAAACTATGCAACTCCTTAGTTGTATTCAGATAGGTTAGGATCATCTCTTATATATAAACTATGCTCGGATTAGTAAAAACAGGAAGAAGGGAGAGGGCGAATCTTCAAACGAAGTCATGCTTTTGCAGGACTCTCGGATCAGGGTCTAGTCTGCATTGCATGTGCCTATAGTCTTTCTGTCATGCGGCAAACCGTTCGTTGCATTAGTAATTGAGACCTGATTTCCTGAAGCGAGACCTAATTAACATCGTTGCCCCCTAATAATTTCCTCATACACGCGAAGGTTATGTTTGGCGGAATTCTCATGATAAAAGGGATAATAAGAACTATTTACCAGTCGGAATTCATCATCTATGTTTAGGTAAAAGAGTGCGATATTTCTGTTTTGTATCGTTATGATTATCAATAGAATGATGCTTGAGTTAGCGGTTATTTCTTGATAATGATATATGCATGTTTATTTTTAAACATATGCAAATTTATTAACATTAATTGGTATACATAATAGATTATTATATACTCAAGGTGCAATAGGGAGAGAGATCAATGCTGGATGTGAATGACGCCAAGCGAAAGACGTTATGGGGGAACTGGGAGCTCGGTGACATGATAGGCAAAGGCTCTTATGGCAATGTATACAAAGCGTATAAAAATGTGTTTGGCACGACCTATGTTTCAGCTGTGAAGCATTTGACTTTTCCAACAAGCGAGCAAATACGAACCTATCAAATGTCGACCGGCGGAAGCGAGCAGGACGTCTCTGAGCTCGCGGAAGATCTGCTGCGGACCTTTCAGAAGGAGATCGATATTCTCTATTCGATGAAGGGCAATTCGAATATTGTCAGCCACGAGGATCACGAGATTGAGAAGCGGTCCGATAACGCGGGTTACGACATTTACATTCGAATGGAATATTTGACGTCCTTCCGTCAGTGGCAGCTGGAGAATGACCTGCTGCTCGAGGATATCGTTGCGCTCGGGATTGATATATGCGCGGCATTGGAGCTTAGTCATGCTCGAGGGATACTGCATCGCGACATCAAAGAAGAGAACATCTTCATCACGCGTGATAAACGTTTCAAGCTGGGTGATTTCGGGGTTGCGACGATGCTTGGGGAAGGGCAGCATGCCTCGACGCGCGTAGGCACGCCAATGTTAATGGCGCCGGAGGTATACGCGGGTAAAGCGTACGGCGAAGCGTCGGACATCTATTTAATTGGCTTCGTCATGTACAGGCTGCTTAATGAAGGCCGGCTGCCGTTTCTGCCGCCGATTCCGATCAAGGTGCGGATGAGCGATGTAGAGAAGGCGCAGGCACGAAGACATGCAGGAGAAGAGCTGCCTCCGCCGCGCTATGCGCAAGACCGGCTTGGCGCGGTCGTGCTGAAGGCATGCGCCTTCGAGCCGCAGTCGCGTTATGAAACGGTATCTCTAATGAAGCGTGAGCTCGAACAGTATTTGGCGCAGCTATCGCCAGAGGACGCCAGTCGGAAAGTGATGAGCAGCGGACAACAGAAGCCATTGTTAGACGCTGCAGAAGAGGCAACCTTGAAGCTGTATGGCGCATCCTCTGGGTCGACCGACTTGCCGAGTGCCAATGATCATCGGCATTCGTATACGGTGCAGGCGACGAAGGCGAAACCAGCAACCATCATCTATTTGTTAGATACAAGCTATTCAATGACGCTGCCGCTTGGAGAGAAGCAGCGTATAGAGGTCGTAACGGCTGCATTAACTGCAGCGATCCGGCAGATGGTTTTCCGTTCGACCAAAGGAAGCAGGCTATCGCCTCGCTATCGCATTGGCATCATCGCCTATAACGATGAAGTAACCGATTTGCTCGGCGGCGTTATTGGCATCGACGAACTGGCACAGCGAGGCATTCCAGAGCTAACGCCGGCCGGATTCTCGGACGCAGCCAAGGCATTCGCTTATGTGGAGGAGCTGCTGAAGGCGGAGCTGCCGAATATGGAGGGGTGTCCGGCTCCGCTCATTTGTCATATGACGGATGGCGCATCGACAGATGACCCGGAGCCGATCGTTCGCCGCATTATGGAGATGGGGGTGCCGGACGGGCAAGTGCTTATTGAGAATATTTTTATATCCGACTCATTGGTAGATGGAACGCTATCGGACTCGAAACAGTGGAAGGGGATTACCGCTTCGTCTGTGATGCTTGACCCTTATGCTCGGAAGCTTCAGCGCATGTCCTCTCCACTTCCGTTCAGCTATCGGGCGATGATGAATGAAGCTGCCTATTCAATCGTTCCTGATGCGCTTATGATGCTGCCGGGCCACAGCTCTGAGCTTGTATCGCTTGGCTTCCAGATGTCAGCGTCGACACCGATCAGATGAGCAGAATGGCGGGGAAGCGGATACAGATCGATCAGCGTGTGGAGACGTTCGACAGCATGCAATGCGGAATGTTCCATGTTCAATACGCTTATGCGCGATCTGCGGAATCGAGAGCGGCAGACGAGAGTGGACAAGACTATGTTGCCTTTATCGAGCGGGGGGATTCCCTCAGCTTCTGTATCTGCGATGGAGTGGGACAGTCTTACTACGGAGATCTGGCAGCAAGGCTGGCTGGTGACGAGCTTGCACGTTGGCTGTCCCAACTGAAGACCAGTGATGAGCTGGTTAGTTCAGAGCTTAGCAGACGGTTGATGACATTCATGTCGGAGCTGTGCGCTCCTGCCTCCAAAGCGGTCGAGCAGCATGCGATACCCGTACAGGCGCCGGCTCTGCTGCGAGATGTGCTGACGGAGAAGCGGATACGAGGCAGCGAGACGATGTTTATCGGAGGCCGATTCGATGCACCCAGCAGGGAGCTGCCGCATGGCCGAATGCTGCTCGCATGGATGGGTGATATGCGCTTGCGGCTTTGGAGAGACGATGAGGAGTGTACCTCCGAGCTTGGGCATCAACTGTCAATGGATGAGCGCTGGTCGACCAAACGCGGCTTGCTCGGGGGTGAGCCGCATGTGTTTGTCAGCGGATTGGCTGGCAAACCGTATACCCGAATAACGGCGTATTCCGATGGTCTGGCTGTCATCGATGATTGCAAGGTTCCTCCGAGCGCCATAGAAGTGCAGAATGCGATCAACCGTTCAGCGGCACAGCCGACCAGCGATGATGTGGCGTATTTCGATGTGTGCTGGGATGCGGCGGTTTTATATTCGGGAGAGCAGTCGAGTGAACGCGGATTGCTGAGCCGGCTGTTTCGCAAGAAAGGGTAAGGGAGGATCGCTTCATGCCATTTGAACCCAAAGTTCAAGATGAGATTGTTATCAAAGGCAAGGTGTACCGCTTCGCGGCGCATCCTTCCTTCGCTGCCATGCCCTACGGACAAGAGGGAAGGCAAGGAATCGTCTATAAGATCGTTGCGATACAGGATGGGTATGCCAAAGGGTTAAAGGTGTTCAGACCGATGTTCCATCATCCGGACTCGGTTTATCAATCGGAGCAGCTGTCCGCGCTGTCGCAAATAACGGGTCTTGCGGTTTGCGATCGCAGCATTCTCACGCCTCATGACGATATCGAGCTGCTATCGCAGCATAATGAGCTGCTCTATGCCGCCGTTATGCCATGGGTGGAGGGCCCGACTTGGATGGATGTGCTGCTCGATAAACGAGAGTTGACGCAAGCAATAGCGCTGCATACTGCGCAGTCGTTAGCTGAGGTGCTGTCGTATATGGAGCAGCGGGGTTTGGCGCATTGCGACTTGTCGGCGCCTAACGTGATGATTCCCGGCTTGCTGCATGACATCAAGCCTAATGTGAAGTCTTGGATTCAATTAGTGGACGTGGAGCAGATGTACGCGGCGAAGCTGGATAAGCCGGAGCATGTGCCGCAAGGATCGCCAGGTTATGCCTCCATGCGGATGAAGAGCCGCCAAGGGTGGAGCAAATATGCGGACCGCTTCGCCGGCAGTATGCTGCTGGCAGAGATGTTGTCTTGGTTCGATCCTGCAATTCGAGAGGCGGCGTGGGGGGAGAGCTATTGTGATCCTGAGCTGATGCAGAAGGATACCGATCGATATGAGCTGCTCCGCGAGGTATTGGCGTCTAGCTACGGGGAGGATGCAGCGAACCTGTTCACGCGGGCATGGGAAGCCGAGGCCGAGCATCTATGCCCAACCTTCGGGGAGTGGTATATGGCCATCTCTTCGAAGAGCCTGACTACGGCAAGCAAGGATCTCTTACATAAAGAGAGCAGCGGCATCATCGGACTCTTGTCTGAAGAGGAATTGCCAGGAAGCGTTACGTTAACGCCTGATAGCGAGCCCGTACAGGATGATTCGTACAACAAGCGATGGTCCGAGGAGGAGCTGGCACAAGCGAGAGCCTTGGAGAAGCAGGATAGACTGGTTGAAGCTCTAGCGGCATATAAGCGACTGCTCGGGCAAATGGAGGAGGGCTCTTCGATTCGGCATGAGGTCGAAGCTGCGGCAGGGAATGTTCAGCGCAAGCTGGAGACGCAGCAGACGAGAACCGAGTCAAGGAAGCAAGCAAAGCGTATGTCGAGAATAGGCTGGGTGGTCGCGGCAGCGATTGCAGCCGTCATGATTGGCGGTGGTGCAGCAGCCTATTGGGGGCTGCAGGATGACAAGCCAGTCAGCGGTCTAGAGGCAGGTCCGGTTGCTGAAGCGCAGCATGATGCAGAAGAACCGTTGGTCATTGGTGCTGACACGAAGCAGGAGGACGATTCGCCCTTGAAGGAATCGACTGGCACTCAAGAGGCCTCGGCTCCAGAGGTTGAACCTTCACAGAAGCTAACTGCGGTGAAGCAGACTACGAGCAGCGGGGCGACCGATGAAACGGCCAATCAGACGAGCACTAAGCCGAATGCAAGCGCGAGTACGAATAACACAATGAGCACGAGCACTAAGGGTACAGCAACAACTCAGTCCCAGACCAAATCCTCTAGCGCAACAACGAAGAGCACGAGCTCGGCGAAGAAACCGTCCGCAACCGACAAGAAGGGCAGGATCGCACAGCTGCAGAATCAGATTGAACAGGCTTACTACGTTGATAATGATCGCAATAAGGCATACGAGCTATGCGAGAAACTGCTCGCGATCGATCCGGGCAACACATTGGCGTCCGATGTTATGAGCAGTTTGTAACGCCCACTATATAAATTTACGGAGGAGATCACACAATGAAAAAATTCGTTCTCGGTTTTCTGGCAGGAGGATTGATTTTCGGTACAGCATCGGCATATGCCGCAGTTAAGGTCAGCGTCGATTATGATCGTGTGAAGAATGTATACGTCAATGGCGTGAAGATCGGCACTACAACGACTAACAAACCGATCTACATCGATAATACGAACGATTACAAGGACAACGGCGTCACGTACTTCCCAAGTACAATTCTAACGGAGCTTGGCTATAAGCCTAGCCGCAGCGGAGATACCGTTTCGTTGAATGCGGCAGGTGTTGCATACTATCCGATTGGATTCAATCAACCGACCTCGAACACGAATGTGATTGCAGTAAATTCGGTTTCTAATTCCGGTGCCAATACGGATGTGGTGTTTGACGGCGCGGTG
Source organism: Paenibacillus sp. CCS19 (assembly GCF_033239625.1). Lineage (NCBI taxonomy): Bacteria > Bacillati > Bacillota > Bacilli > Caryophanales > Paenibacillaceae > Paenibacillus > Paenibacillus sp. CCS19. The sequence continues at coordinate 10,229 of NZ_BTCK01000053.1, read as the reverse complement.
CTGGTCAATAGTCAATCGGGCAAGACTTATCGGAATTACATGATTACAAAGCTCGGTACGCAGCCTGAAGAAAAGAAATCGCAAAGCGAAATCACTGTGAAGCTAGATGAGAAATATCGCAGCTTCCAAGGTACGCTCTACTTGGGCAAAGACAAGGATGGCCATATCTCGTCTAAGCCTGTCATGCTTGATGTTACGCTGACCGAAGACTCGGGCAAGGTATACAAATATAAAACCTATACCGTCAGCAAATCGGTTCGTACGCAGAATATTATCATTCCGCTCCGCTATATTAAATCGATTGCTTTCAAAATTTATAATGATGGCAGCAACACGGCAGAAGCTGCAATCCTTGAACCTGTGTTCATCAAGTAAGCAATCGATCATCGATGATCGTTACGATTGCAATTGAGGATTCGATAAGCTCGATCACACTGCCGGAGAAAGTGAATGGACAATACTGGTTATATGATTCCAGTGCGAATAACCTCGACAGGCTTATTAGCATTGAAGGTATCAATGGGGATTGGATTCTCAAATCAAATAAAGAAGCTGCTATTGTTGATCAAAATGGTACAGTGATTCGATCCGCTGTTCTTGGCAAGCTGAATATTTATCATATCCGGATGAAAAGGCGTCGAAACGACGCGACAATCTACACGGAATCGAATACAGACGATCGCCAACTCTACACCAAATATTCCGTAGACGGCGATATCGATTTATCGATTGGGAGGAACGAGCAGAACAGCATTCTGCTCGATAATCCTTTCGTTTCCGGCATGCATGCGCGGCTCATCTTTAAGAATGAGCGTTGGAGCATCGTCGATAACAATAGCTCGAACGGCACGTTCGTGAATGGTGTACGCGTGTCTAGCAGAGGCTTGGCGGTCGGCGACCAGATCTTTATTATGGGGCTCAAAATCATCGTCGGCAGCCGTTTCCTCGCGATGAACAACCCCGATGGGTCCACGCTCATTCAGACCAATCGACTGAAACGGATGCTGCCTCAGCAGGTGCAGCAGATCGACGACGAGGAGGAGCTTGAAGCGGCGGAGCTCGATTACTTCTATCGATCTCCACGATTCAAGCGAGATGTGGAGACAGCGGTATTCCGAATCGACTCGCCACCGCCTAATGCGATAGGGGAAGAGATGCCGCTGATGTTGTCCATCGGTCCTTCCGTGACGATGGGCATGGCATCCATGGCGACGGCGCTGTTCGCGATTAACAACGCGATGGCAAGCGGAGATATTTCACGCGCGATGCCCTCCATCGTCATGTCCGCCAGCATGCTTCTTGGTTCGATTATGTGGCCGGTCATTAGCAAGAAATACGATCAGCGGCGAAGGCGCAAGAAAGAAAAGCTGCGTCAGCACAAATACAAGGAATATTTGAACAAATTCAAGCTGCAGTTCGAGGCGGAGGCTGCGAAGCAGGAAGACGTTTTGCGAGAGAATCATGTGACCGTAGCGGAATGCATCGCCCGAATCGAGAATGTGCAGCGGAATCTGTGGGAGCGCGGCTTCGGTCAGAACGATTTCTTGCAGCTCAAGGCCGGTACCGGTTCTGGGGTAATGGCATCAGAGATTACCTATTCGGAGAAACGATTTACGATTGACGACGACAATCTGCAGGAGGAGCTCTATGCGTTAGCGGAATCGCCAACGCCGCTGCGGAACATTCCGATTACATTGTCGTTGTATGAGGATCACATTACCGGTGTCATCGGCGATCGCCAGCAGGCAGTCGAATTTGCGAAAGGGCTGATTTTTCAGCTGGCGGCTCTGTACAGCTATGACGAAGTGAAGCTCGTATTCATCTATGACCAGGATGAGGAGCATGTGTTCAACTTCGTGAAATGGCTGCCTCATGTGTGGGACAACGCCCATCAATTCCGATTCATTGCAACGAGCAGCAGCGAAGTCAAAGCGGTTTCCTCCTACTTGGAGCAGGAGATAGAGGCACGCACTCGGATGAGCGAGAGCACGTTGGAGGATGCCAAGCCTTACTACATCCTATTTGCATTAAGTAAGCAGCTGGCCGTACGAGCTGAGATGCTGAAAGAAATCTATGCGAAGAAGAAAAATTTGCATACGAGCATCGTCTGCTTCTACGATGAGCTCCGTAATTTACCCAAGGAATGTACGATGGTGGTTGAGCTCGAGGAAAACAGCGGCAAGCTGTACGATAAGAATGATCTGACGGGCCGATTCGTATCGTTCGTTCCGGATATTCAGGTGAAGACGGATCCGCGTGCGCTTAGCGTGAAGCTTGCGAATGTTCCGCTCGATACGCAGGCAAATTCGTTCAAGCTGCCGCAGATGGTTACGTTTCTAGAGATGTATGGGGTAGGCAAGGTCGAGCACTTGAATGCGCTGACCCGCTGGCGCGATAATGACCCGACGACGTCGCTTGAGGCGGCTATTGGTGTAGATGCGCTTGGCGAGCTGTTCAAGCTGGATCTGCACGAACGGTTTCACGGTCCTCACGGGCTGATCGCAGGCATGACGGGTTCGGGCAAGAGCGAGCTGATTATTGCTTTCATTCTATCGCTTGCCGTTAACTATCATCCGCGCGAGGTTGCGTTCATTCTCATCGACTACAAAGGCGGCGGGATGGCGAAGTCATTCGAGAAGCTTCCGCATACGGCTGGCATCATTACGAACCTCGATGGCGCGGCGATCAAGCGGTCGCTTGTCTCGATCGAGAGCGAATTGAAGCGCCGACAGGCGATATTCGCTGAAGTCAGCAAACGAATAGGCGAGAGCAACATTGACATCTACAAGTACCAGAAGATGTATCGCGAAGGCGTTGTGCAGGAGCCGCTTCAGCATCTGTTCATCGTCTCGGATGAGTTCGCGGAGCTTAAGACACAGCAGCCGGCATTCATGGCGAAGCTGATCAGCGCGGCGCGAATCGGGCGGAGCTTAGGGATTCATTTGATTCTGGCGACGCAGAAGCCGAGCGGCATCGTCGATGACCAGATATGGAGCAATAGTAAATTCCGCATATCGCTGAAGGTGCAGGAACGTTCGGATAGCATGGATATGCTCAAACGTCCGGATGCAGCAGAACTGAAGGAAACGGGACGGTTTTACTTGCAGGTCGGCTACAACGAGCTGTTCGAAATGGGGCAGTCCGCATGGGCGGGAGCTCCGTATTATCCTTCCGACAAGGTCGTTGTGGAGAAGGACAGCAGCGTCGTTGTCATTGATCGTAACGGCATTCCATTGAAGCAGGCGAAGCTGGATCGGCGGAGCAATCCGTTATTCAATCCGAAGAAGCAGATGGACGTCGTCATCGATTACTTGTGCGGCATCGCAGCCGAGGAGCAAATCTTCATTCGTCCTTTATGGCTGGAGGCGATTCCGGCGATGATTCTGCTGGACGAGACGCGACGCAAATACGGCGTTGCGGATCAACGCTCCATGGTGCTTAATCCGGTGATTGGCGAATATGACGACCCAACGAATCAGCAGCAGTGCCTGCTCCGGCTTCCGATTACTGCGGAAGGCAATGCCGTTATATATGGCGCTGCGGGCACAGGTAAAACGACTTTTCTGAATACGATGATTTACTCCCTTCTTCACGAGCATTCGCCGGAGGAGGTCAACCTGTATCTGTTGGACTTCGCGTCTGAGACGCTGCGCGCCTTCGCGAAGGCGCCGCATGTCGGAGATGTCTTATTGGCTCACGAGAGCGAGAAGGTCAGCAATCTGTTCCGTATGCTGAGAAGCGAGCTCGACAGCCGCAAGAAGCGATTTGCGGACTTCGGGGGCGATCATGCCTCCTACACAGCTGCATCGAGTGAGAAGCTGCCGTCTATCGTTGTCGTCGTGAACAACTTTGCTGCCTTCGCCGAACTGTATGAGGAGAAAGAGGAAGCGGTATCGTTCCTATCGCGGGAAGGAACGCGGTATGGCATTTACTTCGTATTGACGTCGTTGGGCACGAACGGCATTCGATTCCGCCTGCTGCAGAACTTCAAGCAGCTGCTCGTTCTCCAGCTTAATGATGAGAACGATTATTCGACCGTTGTCGGCAAGACAGACGGTTTATATCCAAGTCACTTCAAAGGCCGGGGACTTGTAAAGAAGCAGGCGGTATTTGAATTCCAGACTGCGCATATTACCGACGATCCAGTGCCGTTCTCCTACATCCAACAGGCGTGTCTGAAGCTGAGAGAATCATGGAAGGGATACAGCGCTCGCAAAATTCCGATTTTGCCAAACCAAGTGGATGCGGCTTTTCTGAACGAGTATGTAAATGAGAAAGACCGACTCCGCCTCCCGGTTGGGGTGGAGAGCAGCTCGCTTAACGTGCATTACTATCCGCTTGATCAGGCTTACATCCATATGGTGCTGTCAACTGACGACCAATATAAGGGGTTTGTTCAGGAGCTCACGATGCTGATGGCGCAGGTAAGATTGGATGTTACTGTGATCGATGCAGAGCAGGGACTGCGTGAATTGGATCATGCAGATGGTGTTGTCTATCGTTCGAGCGGCAAGGACTTGGAGGATCTGGTATCTGACATGTTCGATTTGGTGGTATACCGTCACAATGCGTTCAAGGATGCATTGGAACGGGGCGAAGCTGTCGAAGCGTTCGAGCAGAAGGTGTTTGTTATTAACTCACTCGCAGCCCTGAAGAATGCGTTGTCCGCACAAGGCGCAGAGAAGCTTGGACTTATTCTTGAGAAGGGCGAAGCCAAATACAAGGTTACGGTCATTCTTGCTGAGCAGTCCAGAAATCTGTCTGCCATGACCTTCGACAAATGGTATAAACGCCATATCCATACCGGCGACGGGATCTGGGTCGGCAGCGGCATTACGGAGCAATATCAGCTCAAGCCATCCAAGACGACATCGGATATGCGGGATGAATTGACGAACCAATTCGGCTTCTCCCTGCAGAAGGGGCGGGCCGTGAAGCTTAAGCTATTAAACTCGCAGAGGGAGGACGAGGACGATGCTGAATAAGGCGCTTGTAGAAATCGTTCTCCCCGCAGCGGGCACGACCTACGATGTTTTCCTGCCGCTGGACAGCAGAATGAGCGAGGTTGTTATGCTGGTTGCCGCGCTGCTCAGCGATTTGTCAGATGGCAAATTTAAGGCGAGACCGGATGCGATGCTGTGCGATGCGCATTCCGGCACTATCTTGGATATTAACAGGTCTGTCGCAGAACTTGGCATTAAGAACGGTTCCCGACTCTTGCTAATATAAAATCATTGTCGATAAGGAGAGGAGCAACGATTATGGGTAAGAAAATAAGAGTAACGCCTCAGGAGCTGGAGCTGGCATCATCGAAGCTCGGCACATTAGCAGAATCATACAAAAGCATATATACGAATCTGATGCAGGCTGCCAGCACAATGGGTGAAGCTTGGGAAGGTCAGGACAATCTTGACTTCGTGAATCAGATTACAGGCTTTACGAAAGAGTTGGACGCAATGGCTGCGAAGCTCGAAACGGCAAGCCGGGCTCTTAAGCAGCAGAAGGATAACTACGTCACGGTGCAAGACGCCAACAGCATGAACGTGAAGAAACTGAAAAACTAATGATAGAGAGGGGAAAATGAATATGGCAGGGCCAATTAAAGTTAATACAGCGCAAGTGCTGGATATTGCGCAGAAGATTGAAGGCTTGAATACGAACCTGCTGGATCAGCTGAAGGAAGGCCAGACGACGGTCAAGAACCTTGCTAACTATTGGGAGGGCGAAGCTGCGCAGGCGACGATCGAAGCCTACGAATCGTTCGCGGCCAAATATTTTCAAACCTATCACGATATTCTCGACCAATATGTGAAGTTTCTTAAAATGAACGTTGCGCAAGGCTATTTCGAGGTTGAAACGACGAACACTTCGTTATCTGACGCGTTCAAATAAGAGCAGGTTCACGATGAAAGACGATGGACATCGATGACTATCGTCTTTCGTCATTTCAACATAAGGCCATTGATGTAGAGACGTTATAGGTAAAGGGCGGGATCCTACTTGATTAATCATTTTGTTCAAAAAGTGAGTGTGGTAGCGATGATGATGGTTTCAGTTGCGAGCTTGATCGGGTGCAGCGCTTCGAATCAAGAGCGGGCCGAGGACGCGCTTGCGCTGCTGAAGAGCAAATATTCGCAGGAATTTATCGTGTCGCCATCCGGCAGTCATAACGTGACGAGCAGCAAAGGTATGCTGTCCGTTGTCGCGCAGCCTGCAGATAACGATCGGATTGTGTTCAAGGCGGTATTGGATAAGGACGGCACGCTGAAGTCGGATACCTACATCTCGCGTATTATAAGCGGCCATATGAACGAGCTGCTTAAGCAAGAGCTCGGAGCAATCGGGATCGAAAGCGAGACCTATACGTATTTCGCTGATACGAACGGGAAGAGCGGTGCGGAGACGAATCCAAGCATAACGCTGGCGCAATACGTGCAAGCCTATCAGCCCAGTTACTTCTCTGGCTTCATGATTGTGAAGGACACATCCGATCTATCGCCGGATCAGTTCGAGAAGGCATTGACGGCTGTCTATAAGGCAGCATCCGATCGTCCTTATCAGGTTGAGGTCAGTGTCATCGCCTCTGATCAATACGAACAAGCAGCCGACAGCTTCGCTCGTCAGCCGGATATAACAAGCGGATGGTTCTCCGACTATAAGGTGCTGCAGAAGTTCGATGCTGTTGCAGACGAGAAGGGCTACCATTACCAGATTACGAAGGCTGCGCAGGCCGCTGGGGATGGTGAATAACCATTGTCGGACAATTCGACGTTAACCGATGAGCAAGCTCGTTATGCGACCGAGCTCAGCTATTTGGACTTAGAGGTGCTGAAGAGCTTGGAGCGCAAGGCGATTCCTGGTTCCAGCTTCGAGGGAGCCGATCAGACGCCTACGATCGGAGAACTTCTGAACATTGACCCGAATGCAAGAGAAGCGGAGTATCCGCAGCAATATTTCGATGATCTTGCGGCTAGAGCGGAGCACGCTGGCGATATGGACATTAGTTTGGATGCGCCAAGAATTAATGGACTTTCGAATGAAGTTCTCGGATGGCAGGTTGTCAAAACCTACAACGACAATAATCCCGATGGAAGCGGGTTCTATGGAACGGTAATCGATACAGGCGAGCCGGGACTGGTCGTTACGTTTCGAGGCAGTGAAGCGCCATCGGAATATCAGAATATACAGCAGGACTGGATCCAATCGGACGCGGGACTCATTGCCGGCATTACGCCGCAGCAGAAGGAAGTTGCCCATTTTCTCGACGAGCTCAAAGCGGAAGGTTATTTCGATACGAACGAGAGCATAACCTTCGCGGGACACTCGCTTGGCGGCAATCTGGCAGAGTTCGCGACGATATATGCTGCGGCGATCGGGGTCAGCGCGAAGATCGATCATACGTACAGCTATGATGGGCCTGGCTTCTCGCAAGAATTTATCGATGCGAATAGAGGACTCATCGAGCAGGCGTCGACCGATGTGACGATGGACCATTTTATACAATCCGCAGTGGGCAGCTTGCTTCAGCAGCTGGATGGCGTCCATTATTCCTATGTGGAATTGAAGGGCGAAGGATTGATGCAGCACGGGACGGAAAATGTCAAATTCGACGAAGACGGCAACGTGTTCAAGCATGATGAGCCGACAGCCGGCTCCAATCTACTTGCCAAATATATAACAGGACCTTTCACAGAGGGGTTGGATCGTCTTCTCGGTCCTGTAACCTCTGAAGTAGTCGTGCATTCGCTAGTCGGAATAGCTGCGCTCGGCAAGGGCTCGATCGAGCAGCTCTATCGGGATGGAGAGCTTACCGATCTTGGCAAGATCGTCATCACAACAGCCGTAGTGGGGATCGCGATAACGGCAATTGCAGCGCCTGGCGTCCTATTGGCCGGTGCCGGAATAGCGGTCATTGCCGCAGCCGATATCGTATTATCCATGCTCGCGTTCGTTGCAGCCGTTATCGTGTATGAAACGATTAGCGATGCGCTGGAACAGGTGGCTCGAACCGTGCAGAAGATTGCTGTTCAGGTGATTGACGCGATAGCTGACGGAATCGCTCGAGCTGCTGATTGGACGGTGGATCAGGTTATTCAGTTCAAGGACTCCGTTGTAACAGGCGTAAAGTCATTCTTCAATGGTTTGCAGAAGCTGTTTCAAGGAGGCTCTCCTATCGCGGCTGCGCCTCGTATTCGGCTCGATACGTATTATCTGCACAACTACGCAGACCAGCTTGGATCGATTAAATCGCGATTGTCCGGCATCGAGTCGCGTCTGAGCGCTTTATATTTCTCGGAAGGACTGCTAGATATCATTCACCTAATGATTGCTCAGAAGCTGCCATCCGGCGGGCAAATCACCAAGGTCATTGAATATCTAAGAGATACAGCGACAGATTTCGAACGGGTTGAGCAGCAGTTGTCGGGCGGATAATTAAGCAGAATAGGAGGGGATTGCGATGTCGAGTGGCATTAGCAGTATATCGTCGGAGATGAGCAGCATTATTCGAGAGCTGGAAAGCATTGAGGCGGGTCTTCGGTCCAACTTCGAAGGGATCGGCAGCGAGGTCGTCTCGCAGCGCATTCGCCAATTTATCGAAGATGTCCAGCGGGCGCAGAGCAGTCTGAATCGCGTTAATCCTTCGCATCTATCAGAAGCGTTCTTAAGCCGGACAGCGAAGAAGTAGAATAGAGGAGGAGAAGCAGTTGTCGGATGAAATCTTCGTTCAGACGGATAAGGTTGCGGAAGCGGCGGCGCATATCACACATGCGAATCAAGTGATCGATACCGCGTTCGATGAGATGGAACGAGCGATTCAGCGCTTGAATCAGAGCTGGACCAGTCAGTCGTCGGACACGATCATCGGTTATTTCTCTAGCATTAGCAGCCATTTTAAAGCGAATCGCTTTGCCGTGATGAAGGATTATAGTCAATTTTTGTTGGGACCAGTGGGTGAAGGATATACAGCGGCAGAGAACGAGAATGTTCGACTTGCAGATGCCTTCAAGTAAGGAGGAGCACGATGAGCGTATATATTGAGGTTGATGTGACGGAGTTTGAGCGTGCGGCAACTGCCGTCGAGCATTATATCGATCGTCAGAAGGCGATGCTTCGCAGCGCCAATCAGACGGTTGCCGGGCTGGTAGCCGGCTGGCGGGGCGAGGACTATCGGCAATTCCAGTCCAAGTGGCAGGAGCTGGAGGAACGAGATTCCACGCATAGCCAATTGCAGCAGTCGCTGGAGGATTATGCGCGTACCTTACGATCAACCGCAGAATTGTATAAGAAAGCACAGCAGAACGCGTTGAATTGCGCGGGCAGCTTGTAGAATGACGATTGAACATACATTTACTTACATAAGGGGCGGTCCATACGGACGGTCCCTCTTCTGCGTTTCGTTGTTGACAGTTCCATTTATTTCTATTATTATAATTCACAGTAATATGATTGGAATAATATAATTAGGAGGATGATAAGTGTGAGCGATGTATTGAAAGAGGTATTGGCTGCTAACGAAGCATACGCCCTATCTTTTGGCGAGAAGTCTGATTTAACGATTCCGCCAGCACGTCGATTCGCTGTTCTGACCTGCATGGATGCGAGATTGGACCCCGCTAAGTTTGCAGGTTTAGCCGAAGGTGACGCGCACGTGATCCGCAATGCAGGTGGACGTGCCAGTGACGATGCGATCCGCTCCCTTGTTATCTCTTATAAATTGCTTGGAACGAAAGAATGGTTCGTCATCCATCATACCGACTGCGGCATGGAAACGTTCACGAACGACACGATTCGCGGATTGTTGGAGAACAGTCTGGAGACTGCGCAATTGACGGAGAACGGCTGGAAGGACGTTGGTCATGGGCCAGGTTCTAAGGCCGCTCGATATATCGAGTTTCTGGCATTTAATGATTTGGAACAGAGCGTTGTAGACGACGTAGAGCGTATTCGTAATCACCCTTTGGTTCCGCAAGAGATTCCGATTTACGGTTATATCTATGACGTGAGGAGCGGTCGTTTGATCGAAGTTCAGGAGGCAACAAGAGTTGGAAGCGCAGCGGCGACTGCGACGGTATAAACGATGGAACGAGGGAACCATTGCGTGAGTCGCTCGATGTTCGTCTTATAAATAAGGACAAGCATTATAATGAAGAAGCCCTGTCGGCGTTTGGTCAAGACCCCATTTTTCGGACATTGAAAAAAGCCCTAGGCTGCAAGCTGGCGTCGGTACT
>NZ_BTCK01000052.1:0-44798 GCF_033239625.1 Paenibacillus sp. CCS19 | reverse complement strand
TTACATCTTACCAGATGTTAATCAGCGTGTCAATCATTTCTTTTTGCTTTGTTTCGACAACGTTCATTATCTTACCACATGACCGCGTGTCGTGCAAGCTCTTTTTTTTCATTCATTTCGAAGATGTTATCTTCAAAACTTGATTTGTTATAAGCCCGCCGGCTTCATGTTTCTCGGCCGGAATTAGAATATACCATGTATTAAACACTCTTTGCAACTACTTTTTATTATTTTTTTTGATTTATTAATAGAAATCATAGAACTATGACAATTACTATTCGAATTAGAATATATAACGCACAAAACCGGACCGCGAAGTAACTCCGTCAATCCGGTTCTCGCTTACACCCTTATACGATATCGATCCACTCGATCTGCACAGGTCCACCAACTGCTTCTATTACGATACGATGAAGACCTTCATCAAGTGCAACCGACTCTTCTAGTCTAATAATCGTCCATTCAGCACTGGTCGGCCGCACCGTTCCCAGCTGCCAGCCATCCAGACTGACGGTTAGCCCGCTCCAATCACCTAAAATCTCTGTGGCACGCAGCCGAATCTCTACTCCATAAGCGACTGATTCAATGCCTTCTCCGCCGCCAACATTCGCCGAAGTAAACTCATACGCCAGCCAATCCCCTGCCGCCAACTGTACGCACAGCCGCTGGTCCAACTTCCATGGGCGTCCGCCGTTATGCTGGAAGTCTGCAAGCTGCCTATCACTGTCTACGAAGCGGATATCCGTACCATCGTTCACGCGGAAGCCGACATTCCGACCTGACCTAGTACCGATATGATAGCCGATTTCTTCGCCTTGGTACCCGTAGAACATTGCCGGAATCCGGACAGGCGCTCTTCTAAACAGCGAATGAACAACTTCAGCGTGGTATGTACAGTTCTCAAGCGCGATATTATCGAGGTATGACCACAAAATGCGCTGCGCATCCTCAGTACTCGGTTGCTCGCCTCCCGCAAGATAATCCGCCAATCGGTCCCAGCCTTCCGGCTTGTTTACAGAACAAGGCGAATTGATCGCGTCCATCTTCTTCCACGTCCAGAAATTCCACGAAATATCGTGATCATCGAACAAGCGGAAAGCGCCCGAATACCAATCGATATTGTTCTCCCCGCCTTCGCCCATGAAGATCGGTGCATTCCAGCGGGTGCGGTCAGTGATATATTTCTGAATGCTCTCCGTGTCCGGATTGTTCCAATACTTGTGAAATTGCAGAAGCGTATTATCATCAATCATTTCATCGAAAATCGTCCAGTCTGTCGACCAGTGCGCCCCCTCAAGAATGATCATATGCTGCTGGTCTACTTCTCGGATCGCCTTCACGATATCTCGATACAGCGGCATCAATGCAGGATTAAGCGCCGCATTCCAATCCGGCAGCGGTTCGTTAAGCAGGTCATAACCCGCTACGATCCATTCATCCTTGTAGCGCTCAGCGAGCTGGCGCCATAACTCGATCGTAATACGACGATAAGCATCGTCAGTGAACAGCTCCGGCTGATCATTCTCAGAGTCGTCGATATTCGCTCCAGTCTGTCCCCCCGGCGCACCGTGCAGATCAAGGATGGCATAAATGTTATATTTGCGGCACCATTCGATGCATTGATCAAGGCGGCGAAGGTTATTCCCCTTGAAGCGTAATGGCTCTCCATCTTCAATAAAAGCCCGGGCATTGATCGGAATGCGGATCGAGTTGAAGCCTTCCTCCGCGATCTTCCGAATATCGACTTCCGCCGTGTAACGATCGTAATAGATCTCCCAGAATTCCTCCGCCTTCTCCTTGCCGATCAAGCCTTCAATCATCCGCTCTATTCGTCTCGGACGATCACCCTGCTCCGGAAATTTCCACATGTAGCCTTCCGGCAGAAACCAGCTGCCAAGACCCACGCCTCGCAGAATAAGCGGTTCCCCATTGCCGTTCACCAGCTTGCTGCCCTGCGCACGTACAAATCCTGCTACATTATTGTCCGTCAACACCACACTGATCCTCTCCCATCATTGTAGAACCGCTATTCGGTGTCCAGCGCTTCGTTCATCGCACGATACTCAAGCGGAGATACCCCTTCCACTTCCTTGAACACTCGCGTAAAATGTTTCACATTCTCAAAGCCGACACTCGCACTAATCTCATAGACTTTCATATCCGATGTCAGGAGCAGTTCCTTCGCCTTCTGAAGCCGCAGCTTCCGCAAATAAGCGACAAACGTCTCGCCAGTAAAGTCTTTGAACGCTTGACTGAAGTATGAATAATTAAGCGATACATGATTGGATACCATCGCCATATTCAAATCCTCGTGATAATGCTCTTGTATGTAGCTGATGGCGCGGCCGATGTCGCTTCGATCGTTATAGACGGAGCGCACTTGACGAACATAGTCATTGAGCAGAAGCAGCAAGCTCTGCACACTGTAGTAATAATCATGGAACGGAGCGTTATAAATATCTCCGACGGTGCGGTGCAGCTTCAGAATTTCAAGCGATCCTTCACCGTACACCTGGAACACTTTGTCGAACACACGCTCATTCAGCAAATGACTGATGCCCTCTAAGTAGCTGATGTCATATCGAATAATCGTCTTGATATCGAGCACATGCTGCAGCAGCCGCTTAATATCGGCCTCCCGATCAAGTCCAAGCAAATTGGATATTTTCTGTATATCCTCTACCGGCAGCTTATACGATTTGCTCTTATCGGCAAATTCTTCTGCGCGAATGACGTCCGGTGATGTCTGCAGCACCGAATAGGCGACTGCCGCAACAGCCTGCTTATATCCATGTCTTACAGCTTCCATGCGAGTCATCCGTTCGCTGACGCCAGCCTGAAACCCGCAGGCCGGGTGTTCTTTCATATATGTGGACAACCGATCTATGGTGATCGTTCTGCCTGTAATGATGACCAGCCGCTCTTCTCTATCATAGAAGCGAATGCAGTGGCGCTCATTCTCGTAACCCATTATTTTGTCGATGCGATTCATGAATTCGTTGCGCTCTGCGGATCGACTGCCGCTGTTCATTCGGATGATAGCGACTTGAAACCCTTCATCCATCCAGCACAATGCCGCTCTCTCTAATAAACCGCGGATATCTTGTGCAGAATAGCGGTCGTGCATCAATACATTCTGAAGCTGCGTCACGGCGAATTCCGCTTTCAGAGCAATCGTATTGCGCAGCTCATCGGCGGCCTCGTTCTTCTCCTGCCATTCGTCCTCCAACTGGCGGAGTACACGAAACAGCTCATCTCTTACGATTGGTTTAAGCAAATATTCTTTCACATCGAACCGAATCGCGGCCCGCGCATATTGGAAATCATCGTGTCCGCTCAAGATGACGACATCCGTGCGAATCCCCCGTTCCTGCAAACGCTGAATGAGCGTTATCCCATCCATAACAGGCATTCGTATATCGGTTATGACGAGGTCGATTTCCGTTTCAGCCAACACCTGCAGCGCTTCTTCCCCATCCGCAGCAAAATAAAATGAGTACGCTCCGGCAAACTCTCTATCGATCATCGACTTCAAGCCGACTCTGATGTTCCGCTCATCATCCACGATTAATAGGTTTCGCATAAGCATCATTACCTCCCGCTATGTTTAAATACGGCAGCACCATGGTCACTCGGGTATAGGTGCCTAGCACGCTGTCAACCCGAATGCCGTGCCCTTTGCCATAATTCATGACGATCCTTTGATCCACGTTGCGAAGACCGATTCCGCTTCCTTCTCTCTCTCCCGCATTAGCGGTGCTTCGCATCTCCTGATACACGGCGTCATCCAGTCGAATGAACATGTTCACATCTCGCAGTCTGCTTTCCTCGATGCCGTTGCCATCGTCGATCACTTCGATTACCAAATCGTCATTCAGCGCGTAGGCTTTAATCGTAATGGTCAGTTTACCTTTGCCTCGATGTCCGAAACCATGTTTCACAGCATTCTCCACGATCGGCTGCAGCGACATCTTCAGCACTTCCTGCTCCTTATAAACCTCTGGCACTTCCACATTCAATTCGAGGCCATTGTCATAACGAATGTTCATAATCGCGATATAGTTCTGAATATGAACAAGCTCATCCTGCAGTCGAACATGATTGCTCGTCCACTGGAGGTTATACCGCATCATGCCGCCAAGCGAAGTCAACGCATCGGATATAGCGTATTGCGCTTCGACCTCCGCCAGCATTTTGATATTCTCAAGCGTATTGTATAGAAAATGTGCGTCGATCTGATTCTTAAGCGCATTAAGCTCGGCTTCCTTCGTAGCAGCTTGACGGCTTACGGCCTGGGCAATCAGTTCGTTCATTTTCTTAAGCATCTGCCTGAAATGAAACGCAATCTCGCCGACCTCGTCCATGCTCGTAATCGCGATATCAACGTTGAAGTCGCCTTTACGCACCTTCTTCATGGATTCCCGCAATATCTTGAGCTTCTTCAGAATGAGCGAGTGAAGCAAATATGAAATCATCGACAACAGTGCGATGAGTATAATCGTTGCAATAATGATCGTATTCCGCTGCTTGCTAATGTCGGCCAGCGTGCTCTCCAGCGATACAACATTGAGCAGATAACTGTCCAATTGCCCGACATGGCTGTAAATCCCGATATAAGGCTTGCCCTCGTATGAGAAAGAAAAGCTCCCCGCAGCGCTATCATTCAGATGGTCGACAAATTCCATCTTAACCTCGTTGATCGGAAGCTTCTGAAACAAAGGAGATGAATCCTTCGTAAACGCCTCGCCCTCCCGATTCATGACAAGCATCTGCGAGTCATTATCCTGTACATCGCTGAACGTCTTCATGAAGAAGTTGTGTATCTCCATGCTGACTTCCAATACGCCGTTATGCCGATCATCGCGGTATTTGAGCTCCCGCAGCAAGGAAACATAGACCGATGGAATATCCTCATTCCCGCTATCGAGGATGCTTTCCGTTCCTTGGCTGATGTCCCACCATACGATTCCATTCTGTTTGATGACGGTATCATACCAGGGCTTTGTCTTAATCCGAGACTCTTTGAAGATGACGGGCCAGAACTCGCGCACATTCGGATTTTCGGTATAAAGCCGGATATTCGCTATGCTGGGATTGTTGAACAGGAAATATTGAAACGTAGAGAACGTCTTCATCTTGAAATCGATCAGACTAGCCGTATCAAGCTCGACTCCGCTCTCCAAATAATCTTGGATCTCATTGTTAGAAACCGATAATTGAGCTGTCCGCTCCATGACCGACATGTTGCTAAGCACGTTCGATTTCTCAATCTCGAGTATAATGTTATTCTTCTTCGTTAATTCTTTGATCGTGTTGAGATACACGTTATGGAACAGATACCACGATACGAGAATGATCGGAATCAAAATTATACAAATAAAAGATAAAATCAGCTTCAATTGAATCGGCATTCGACCAATCTCAACCGAAACCTTAGAGCTCCATTGCCGAGCAAGTCTAATCATTAATGTGTGCACCATCCTTGCCCGTTATTGTAATAAGCCTGGGAGTCTGCACGGGCAGACTTCCAGGCTATTACAGTATGATTACTTATTCAAGGCTTCGAGCTTAGCTACATTCTCTTCATATTTCGTTTGACGGTAAGCGTCGATCTTGTCTTGATCGCTGCGCTCGCCGATATATTTGTTCCAGATCTCATCGAATTCAGCATCCGATTTCGCGAGGAGCAGCTTCGGCAGCGCTTTGCCCCAAGCGCGTGCATTCTTCGTTCCCGCGATGCCTTCTGGCGAGTTGGCCGGTGCATCGAGATTGTCGAACTCCGACATACTGATCGATTTGCCTTTCGTCCAGTCTTCCATTTGCTTCGCTGGGTCAACGCTAGGAGGAGCCCAAGCCAAGTTCATGTTCGTATCCATCAGCATCCAGTACGTATAGGAAGCGCCGTACTTCTGGTCGAATGCTGCGCGGTCTTTGTTGAGCAGGTCAATAACTTCCGGCTTGAATTGGTCTTTGCCGTCGATCGTATCGTACGTTACGCCTTTCTCGCCGAGGAACATATCTTTGTTGCCCTCTTCCGAGATCAGGTACGACAGGAACTCGATTGCTCTCTTCTTGTCTTTAACGTCTTTGGAGATGAGCGTCACCGTCCAACCGGAGATGCCAGGGCCCGACAGCGTCGGTGCTGCTTTGGACGAGTTTGCAGGTCCGTTAACCGCGATATACGCCGTGTTCGGATCTTTCTGATAGAGCGAGATGTTCTGCGTTGCAAAGTCAGAGCGTTGGTAGAGCATTGCGAAGTAGCGGCCTTGCGCAATTTTCTCTTCCATTTGCGGACGTTTGTCGATGAAGATATCTTTGGACAGCAGACCATCTTGGTTTGCTTGACGGAACGTCTTCAGCCAGCTGATATATTCCGGATCCAGGCGGCGGTCATACAGCTTGCCATCCTTCTGCTGCGGAATAGCCAGGAAGTTCTGCAGGTAACCTTCGAGCGAGTAGTTACCGTTCTCTGTGAACTCATGCAGACCAAGCGGGATAAGCGGTTGGCCGTTTACTTCTGGGAATTTCTCTTTCGCCAATTTCAATGCGTTCAGGAAGCCTTCCGGCGTGCTCATGTCTGGGCTGCCGATTGCTTCGTACATATCTTTGCGAACGACGAACGTTTGGTTCGACGTGAAGTTGCTGCCGTATTTCTCATAGTCGGCAGGCGAAGACGATGCGTTAGGATAGCCGTACACATTGCCGTCTGCTTGTGTGTACCAGCCCAGTTTAGCAGGGTCTGCTACTTTAATGAAGTACGGATCGTATTCTTCAGCCAATTTGTTCAGCGGAAGGACGAGATCGCCTTCGATCATTTTGCGAACGCCTTCTTCATACCAGCCCAGCGTCAGAAAGTCCGGCAGCTTGCCGGATGCGATCATCGTGTTCAGCTTCTCGTTCTCGTTGCCGGCCGGCACGATGAAGTTGATATCTACGCCCGTTTTCTTCGTGATATATTCTGCAGTAGCGTCTCCGCCCCACTTCTTGTTGAACCACGAGAAGTTAATATACCAATCAAATGTAATCGGATCTTTAGCATCCGCTTTCCAGCCTGGCTCATCTGGATTTGCAGTCGTTGTCGCTGCCGGATCCGTACCCTTATCCGTATTGTCTGTCGTCGCTGTTTCGGTATTCGTCGTTTTCTCTTCTGTCGTTTTCTCATCGTCGCTGCTTCCGCAAGCCGAGAGAGAGAACACCATCGTGAATACGACAGTCAATGCCATCATCGAGGTCCACAATCTACGTGTTTTACTCATTGATAAGTCCCCTTTTCTAAATGATTTCATTTATTAGCAACCCGGCCGCAGATGGCGGCCAGACTGATAATTGAGGTTGATCAGGCGTTTAGCCTTTGATAGAGCCAATCATGAACCCTTTAACGAAATACTTTTGCAAGAACGGATACACAATGACGATTGGCGCTGTCGTCACGACCATCGTCGCCAGCTTAAGCGATTGACTCGTCACCGAGACCGATACGCCGCTTGGCATGGCTGCCAGCATCTGATTGGAGCTGGACTGCGCGACAACCCGGTACAAGAACGTCTGAATCGGCTGCAGATCCATATCATTCATGTAGATCATGCCGGTGAAATAATCGTTCCACTGATACACGCCATGGAACAACGCGATTGTTGCAACGACCGGCATCGAGACGGGAATGATGACTTTGTAGAAAATCTGGAAATCGTTCGCGCCATCGATTCTTGCCGCTTCCTCTAGACCGGCCGGTATTTCCCGGAAGAAGGAGAGGAAGATAATAAGGTCAAAGAAGCTGAACGCTGCGGGAATAATGTAAACCAAGAAATTGTCGAGCAAATGCAGGTCACGAATGAGCAGGTAGTAAGGAATGAGACCGCCGCCGAAGAACATCGTGATCGTACCGATCAGCATGTATACCTTGC
Organism: Paenibacillus sp. CCS19; assembly: GCF_033239625.1. Lineage (NCBI taxonomy): Bacteria > Bacillati > Bacillota > Bacilli > Caryophanales > Paenibacillaceae > Paenibacillus > Paenibacillus sp. CCS19. The sequence continues at coordinate 36,894 of NZ_BTCK01000052.1, read as the reverse complement.
GGCCGATGAGCTCCTTGCGTGAGAAAGCGTACGCGACCATCGCTGTAAAGAATACGTGAACGACTACGCCGACTACCGTCTTCGCTACCGTAATCCACATCGCGGTCATGATGCCGTCGCTCCGGAATACTGCATTGAAGCTTGTCAGACTGAATACTCGCGGAATCCAGTAGATGCCTCCGCGCATGGCATCCTCGCCGTCATTGAATGCATTGACGAGGACATACCAGATTGGATACAACGTGATGAAACATATGATAAGCATCAGAAGGGTTACGAGAATTTCAAATGTAAATTCCGATGCCGACTGCCTTTTCGAAGAAAACATCCTTAGGTCACCGCCTTGATCAGAATAGGGACGTGTTGTTCAATCGCTTCGTTACGCTGTTGGCTCCAAGCAGCAAAATCAATGCAATGACGGACTTGATCAATCCGACTGCCGCCGCATAGGAATATCTGCCTGACAACAAGCCTACCTGATACACATACACGTCGATGACGTTACTGGACGTTTCATTCAGCTGGTTGCGGAGGACGAGAATCTGATCGAAGTTCGAGTTAAGCACGCCGCTGATGGCGAGAATGAACAGGATCGAAATCGTCCCTTTGATCGATGGAATCGTAATGTTCCACATTTTCTGTCCGCGACCCGCGCCATCGATCGTTGCTGCTTCATATAGTTCGGGAGAGATGCTCGATATAGCAGCCAAGTAAATAATCGCCGACCAACCGAGTTCTTTCCAAATATCAGATGTAATTACGATTCCCCAGAAGTACTTCGGCTCTGCAAGATACGTGATAGGCTCTTGAATGAAATTAAGCCCCATAAGAATCTTGTTCACGATACCGACATCCGACAGCCACGTAGCCATAATGCCGCCGAGGACGACCCACGATAAGAAGTGCGGCAGGTAAGTAATCGTCTGTACCCAGCGCTTGAAAATCATGGAGCGCAATTCGTTCATCAGTAGTGCGAATAGAATCGGCAGCGGAAACCCGATAACGAGCTTGATAAGACTCATGCCGATCGTATTCTTAATGACATAGCCTAAGCTGTCATCCTCAAGAAACTCTTTGAAGTGATCGAATCCAACCCACGGCGCATCCGAGATTGAATGGATAATGTCGAACTCTTTGAACGCGATTATGATTCCATACATCGGGATGTAATTGAATACAACCATCCATGCGACACCTAGCAGCGCCATCACTTGCAAATACCGCTGCGCGATTAATTTCTGCACCCATACTTGAATGTTTGACCTGCCCGCCGTTGATTGCTGCGTGCTCGGCTTCGTTTCTACTTTGACACTCATACCCCTAGGTGCACCTCCATTTCCCACTGTCTTTGTTCCGAAAGCCCTTACATGTGTAATAGTAATCGTTTACAACTAGCTGTTGTAGGTGTGAGATTTCAGGTATGGTGATGTTTTTTTAGGAACATGTACGATCGGAGTAAAATAAAAAATGTCCCTGAAACACAAAAAAATCACTCTGTTCCATGCCTCAATCGGCATAGTACAAGTGATTGTTGTTTGATAAGTTATGGTGCGGTAGAGAGGACTCGAACCTCCACGGGCGTACGCCCACTACCCCCTCAAGATAGCGTGTCTGCCATTCCACCACTACCGCACATTTAAAAAGTGAATCTCGCATTCGCTTCGAGGGATAGAAGCAAATGGTGAGCCATGTAGGACTCGAACCTACGACACCCTGATTAAAAGTCAGGTGCTCTACCAACTGAGCTAATGGCTCTCAAATGGTGACCCGTAGGGGATTCGAACCCCTGTTACCTCCGTGAAAGGGAGGTGTCTTAACCCCTTGACCAACGGGCCGCGTTATCTTCATTGCCCGTTCAATCAGGCGACTTGAAGATCATAACATGTACGCAATTGTTTTGCAAGCACTTTTCTCGAAATGTTAAGCAATCGAACATCTGAGCAAAAGAAAAAGACCGATCGGATTGCACGGTCCTTGCATGCAAATCAGATAAAAAATGTGGCGGAGAAGGAGGGATTCGAACCCTCGCACCACTTACGCAGTCTAACCCCTTAGCAGAGGGTCCCCTTGAGCCACTTGGGTACTTCTCCATGGCTCCCCGAACAGGACTCGAACCTGTGACAACTCGATTAACAGTCGAGTGCTCTACCAACTGAGCTATCAGGGAAAATCGTTACAGTGACAATTAATAATTTACCACGCCTGTCCCATCCTAGTCAAGCGTTTTTAACGATAATTTTCCCGCGCATTTGCCGCATCGATATCGAGCTGGATCAAGCCGGCGACGACGCAAGTATTCCATCCCGCACGCACCGCATAAAAGCTTGTACTTGAACGGCCTTGGCTTACGCGCTTCGCGTTCCGGCAATGTACGGCAATAGCGAGATGCCCCCACTTGGGCGAGCAGCTGTTTGAAATCCTGGTCGCGATGCTGATAGCCCCGCTTCAGCAGATGAAGATGATAATGGCACAGCTCGTGCTTAATAATCTTCTCCGTCTCCTCCGCCCCGAACGCCTCCAGCTGATGCGGACTGATCTCAATGTTATGCGATTTGGTAAAATATCGCCCGCCCGTCGCCTTCAAACGGCCGTTGAACGTCGCACGGTGTTTGAACGGTCTGCCGAACCACTCCAACGACACGCGCTCGACCCATGTCTGCAGCGTCTCATCATTCATCGATAATCTCCTCCACCTACTTGAATTGTAAAGGCGGGCTGCGATACACTTCAAGTAGCTGTTGTTGTTATTAGAGGGGAGAATCTGTACTATTATGCCAACTATGCGCTACGTTCTGATGAAACAGAATGACTCGGTACATTTCGTCGAAATGCCGCAATCTCACGCTTACCAGCTCAGCGCGCTTAATCTGCGTTTGCATAAAGAAATCGACAAGCTGACGGCAAGCAACGTCCCTGCGCTGCCCTATGCAATTGCTGAATGCGACAATGTCGAGCTGCATGACGCAAGCATTCAAACGATCTCTGGTTTGGATTATTTGAACAAGCTGGAGCAGGATTTTGTCCAAATCAAAGAGCAATCGTACCCGCTCATCTCGCTGCTGACAGAGATCCGCGCACTCCAAGCTCAACTGGAACAGTGGTATGAAGAGGAATACGAGAATTAACATGATGAAACGCACTGCACCGCCTTACTGGCGGCTCAGTGCGTTTTATTTGTTAGCGCGAAAAGCAGACTTTTCTGAACCCCCTCTACTAAGTAGCTTGCCATGCTGCATACTTGTTCCCGTCTGGATCGAAGAAATGAAAGGCTGTTCCGCAACCGTCACTCCCCTTAAGTTCGGAGACGCTCGCGCCACCGTCCCTCATCTGTTTATAGAGCTCATCGATTTGTTCCACTTCGAAACAGATGGATTCCATCACATGTTCATCGTCATTCTGGTCCCAATCATGCGTCACGAAATTCGAAGACTGCTTTTCTTGCGTCTCGAGGAAATAGATCCCTTGGCCGGAGGCAAGCTTCACGTTCCCGCCAGGCGATAATGTAATCAACCCATGTCTCATGAAGAATTCTTTGGTTACGGCAGCGTTGGTCACAGGAATGTATACGCATTCAATTCGCTTCAGCCGTGCTTGATTATGCGGGAATTGTCGCTCTAACTCACTTTTCAATTCCATTTTATTCATTGGAAACCAGCCTCCAATTCGTATAGGATTTAGCCCAGACTCTTGTAAGTTGTTCGATATTTATTTAGAAATCCCTTCCATTTCATCAATGTACAACCTTGAACGCCAATGAGAATTCGTTCTTTCCCGGCAGACTCTGAAAAGAAAGATTGTTATTGGCGTATTCACGCGAATGAAATCGTCTCGGACCTGCACATCGGGCCGCCCGTGCCCATATGCTATTCATACAGTACGGTCCGGGAGGAGGACGAAGCAGATGCCGCAGTGGCTGTGCAATCAACTAATGCGTGCCTACCAGAAGAAGGACATTCGGCAGATTCGTCTGCTGAATGATTGCTGGTATTTCTACCGCGCTAAGCAGCGTCCGAACGAAGAATCCGTCACGAGTAACTAGGGGCTGCGCCTCTTGTGACCCCCATCCACCGAATACACGAATACAGATGTGATCGCGTATTTGGGTGATGGGAATTCGCATGCCCTAAAGGGCACAGCTTACTTGTGTACGTGTGATAGAACATTTGTTAATAAGAAACAAAAAGCCGATCCCGCTTCAACTGGGATCGGCTTTTGCTATACACGTATCTAATCAGGCTTAACCATCGTAAGGCTGACGCGGCCCTTCTTGGCATCGGCCTCGAGAACCCAGACCGTTACCGCATCGCCGACAGAGACGACGTCCGTTGGATGCTTCACGAACTTGGTGCTAAGACGCGAAATATGGACAAGACCGTCATTCTTAATGCCGATATCGACGAAAGCGCCGAAGTCGATAACGTTGCGGACCGTGCCTTGCAGCTCCATGCCCGGCTTCAGGTCCTCGAGCTTCAGCACGTCCGTCCGGAAGATCGGCGGCGGCAGCTCTTCGCGCGGATCGCGGCCCGGGCGCTGCAGACTGTCGATAATGTCACGCAGCGTCGGAACGCCAACTTCTAGCTCGGCAGACAGCTGAGCTACGTCTGCATCCGCCAGCTTAGCTCTCACCGATTCCGAACCGACGTCTTGCAGCTTCAGTCCAAGTGCGCGGAACAGCTTGTCCACGACGGAATAAGATTCAGGGTGAATAGGCGTCCGATCAAGCGGATTGTCCCCGTCTGGAATGCGGAGGAAGCCGATGCACTGCTCATAGGACTTCGCGCCAAGCCGCGGAACCTTCGCAAGCTGCTTGCGCTGCACGAACTTGCCGTTCTCGTCGCGGTATTTGACTATGTTACGGGCGATCGTCGCATTGACCCCTGCTACATAGGAGAGCAGCGACGGCGATGCCGTATTCACATCGACGCCGACATGGTTAACCGCAGACTCGACCACGCCGCCCAAGCTTTCCTCCAGACGCTTCTGGCTGACGTCATGCTGATATTGACCGACGCCGATCGCTTTAGGCTCAATCTTCACAAGCTCAGCCAATGGGTCCTGCAGACGACGCGCAATGGAAACCGCACTTCGTTCGGAGACGTCAAGCGATGGGAATTCCTCTGCCGCGAGCTTCGAAGCAGAGTAGACCGAAGCGCCCGCTTCGCTGACGATCATATATTTCAGCTCATCAGCTCCGGCAGCGCGTGCTTGTCTCCGTTTGCCGATAAGATCAGCAATGAATTGCTCCGTCTCGCGGGACGCCGTACCGTTGCCGATAACGATAAGGCCTACGTTGTATTTGTCCAGCATGCCGTTCACGATACGTTCCGCTTCAGCAACCTTATTGTTAGGAGGCGTCGGGTAAGAGACAGCTACCTCAAGCAGCTTGCCGATGTCATCTACGACCGCTAGCTTACAACCCGTCCGGTACGCAGGGTCAACGCCGAGGACGACCTGGCCGCGGACAGGCGGCGACAGCAGCAAATTACGCAGATTGACCGAGAAGATCGAAATCGCATGCTCTTCCGCTTTCTCTGTCATCTCGCCGCGCACTTCGCGATCAATGGACGGCGCGATTAATCTTTTGTAAGCATCCTCTATGACCGATGAGAGTACCGACACAATCTGCGGAGCCGTATGCTTACGGATGATTGTTCGGTTCATCCAGTCATGCACGCGGTCGACTGGAACGTCGAGCGCCACGCGCAGCACTTCTTCACGTTCGCCGCGGTTAATGGCGAGCACACGGTGAGGCGGCAGCTTGCGTACCGGCTCCTGATAAGCATAGTACATCTCGTATACCGTCTCTGCGCTGGCATCCTTCGCCTCCGTGCGAAGTACACCCTGGTCATGCGTAAACTTACGGATCCAGGCGCGAATTGCTGCGTCGTCGGCAATATTTTCAGCGAGAATATCCATTGCGCCTTGCAGCGCTTCTTCCGCGGAATTCACGCCTTTGTCGGCATCGATATAACGAAGCGCCTCTACAGCCGGATCGCCCTGCTTGGGCTGGGACCAGATCCAGAGCGCGAGCGGCTCCAGTCCGCGTTCCTTCGCGACGCTGGCTCTTGTCTTCCGCTTCTGCCGATAAGGACGGTACAGATCTTCGACCTCTTGCAGCTTAACGGCGGACTCGATGCCTCGGCGAAGCTCGTCCGTCAGCTTGCCCTGCTCGTCGATGAGCCGGATCACTTCGCGCTTGCGCTCTTCGAGGTTGCGCCGATACTGCAGCTTCTCTTCGATATCACGGAGCGCATTCTCGTCGAGCTCGCCCGTCATCTCCTTGCGATAACGCGCAATGAACGGAATCGTATTGCCTTCATCCAGCAGCGATACCGCTGCCTTCACCTTCGACAGCGGTATGGACAGCTCGGCGGAGATATCGCGAATAATCCGTTCTCGCTCGGCTGCAACCTGCTCTTCTGATTGCTTTGCTAAATTCGCTTCCGTAGGTGCATCCTGCTTCTCAACGACCACTTTCAGCAAGCTCCTTCCATCTCGTACTGATATCAAACTAGCGCTGCAAGCCAACGAACGGATTGTTCGCCTTCTCGAATCCGATCGTCGTCTTCGGTCCATGACCGGAATAAACCGTTACGTCGTCCGGCAGCTTGAACAGCTTAAGACGGATCGAGTCGTATAGATCCCGTTCGCGTCCGCCAGGCAGGTCCGTACGTCCAATCGACGAGCGGAACAAGACGTCCCCGCTGAACAGATCGGACCCGCACAACAGGCTGATGCTGCCTGGCGAATGGCCAGGCGTATGCATAACGGAGAACTTATGGCCGATCAGCTCGAGCGTCTGTCCTTCGTCCAACGCATATTCCGCCGGATCGGTCGTGAGCGGCGGCGTTACGTCTTTCCATCTCATGGAGCCGTTCAGCTGCGCATTGACCAGCCACTCCGCCTCGAGGTCATGAATATAAACGGGGCATCCCTTCGCTTTGCGAACTTCATCAACGCCGCCCATGTGGTCAAAATGAGCATGCGTCAGCAAGATTGCCTCTATGTGTATGGATTCGATCCGTTCGAGCAGCCGCTTCGGTCCCATGCCAGGATCGATAATGACGCCCCTCTCGCCGGATTCATCCGTCAATAAGTAACAATTCGTCTGCAGCGGGCCTAGTTGAAACGACTGTATATTCAGCTTCGACATCGGCTTACAACGTAGAGAGCAGCTGACGCAGCTCGATAATAATATCAGATTGATAGCTAATGCCTTCGCCTTCGCCATAACGGCGCATAATCTCCGTACGCGCTTCGGACAGGTTCTGCTGATAGTCCGCTGCTTCGCGATCCGGATTCGCCAGCTTGAAGGCGATCATCGGTTCTTGCACATGCTTCGTGCGAGGTCCCCACTGTCCGCGAACAACGCCTTGCTGATCAGCGAAAATAACGACCGGAATCGAACGGCCGCCCATCGTCAGAAACTCATCCATCGTCTCGAGGTGCTGCTCCATAATGAGCACTTCCGTCGGCATTCCGCTTGCAGCAAGCGCGTGGAATACGACCGGCACGTTGCGAACGACATCGCCGCACCAATCCGCAGCAATAATGAGGCAGCGCAGGTCATCGCGTCCGTTAAGCGATTCGAAAAACGTACGGTCATCCCCGTTCGGCCACTCGAAAGATTCGTATATGGAACGGAATTGTTCTTGGTTTTTGGTCATGCCGTCGATGAACTGCTGCGGCGAAATGCCTTGACCTAGTTTCGCGCTTACATTTTTACCCATGATGGCGAACCTCGCTTTCATATCCGATATAAATAGTTGTCATTCTTCGTATTATTGAGTGTTCAAAAAGTTCGGTTTTCAGCACCGAAAAGGTTGGATCAAGCGGGAATGAGGATCGGAGCGTAGTGTAGCGCTACGTGAGAACCGGAAGTCACAGCTTCATCCAAGATTCGACGCCGAATACCTTTCTTGTAATGCTTCGTGATCGGTAGCGGACTTTTTGAACGTCCTCTAATATTGTAGCAGATTCAGGGAGATACAGGCAAAAAAACAGACATGGTCTCAGCCGTTCTGCCGGGTCCATGTCCGCTATAAGTCGGGATATATTAAGATGATTTTTTGCTGTTGCGGGAACGTACAATTTTGAACACAACATAAACAACAAGGAGTCCAAGCGCAACCAGAATGCCCTCATGAATATACTTGCCAGCTTCCTCTTCGATGGTGTCCCAATTGTCGCCAAGGGAACGTCCCAAGTAAACAAACAGAATCGACCATGGCAGCGACGCCAGCGCCGTCAGCAAAGTGAAAATTCCGAACGGCATGCGCGCCATACCCGCAGGAATCGAGATAACCTGGCGCATAACAGGGACAAAACGGGCAGTGAAAACGATGCCTTTGCCGTACTTGTCGAACCAGCTTTCCGCTATATCGATATGCTTTTTCTTAATCTTCAGGAACTTCCCGTACTTATCAAGGAAAGGCCGGCCGCCATATCGGCCGATCGCATACAAAATCCAGTTCTGAAGAACAGCGCCGAGGGTTCCGAAAATCACTGCTCCCAGGAACGATATTCTTCCGTCGTAGACCAAATAACCCGCATAAGCCAACACAACCTCACTCGGAATGACCTCTACCATTAGGCCGAACAAAATGCCGAAGTAGCCGAGATCCTTCATCCATTCTAGCAGCGTCGCCACCACATCTGACAATACGTGCATGGTTTCTCCTTCCGCCTCTCCCACAGGCATGTCTTATCTTGCTTCGTATTCTAGCATACCAGCATGCCAAGTCCAAGTGCCAGAAGGGGCATGTTCAGACAGGCCTGCGCATAGACTAGCCTCGAATAGATACGTACAAGCGGAGGAGAAGTTCCATGACTAAATTTCTCGTTATTAAGAAAAGAAATCTACAGATCGCGGGAGCCTTTCTCGTCATGACGTTATTGGTTGCTGCGCTCTGGCGCGTGCACTTGACGAGAGTTGAGCCTGCCGCCGCTGCGCCAACCGATGGCGTGCAGGTGTTCACGCTAGTGACCGGCGAGTTCGAGACGACGGATCGCAATGGCAAGATGCTAGAGGCATACATCTTCAATCCAGGCTCGATCGTTGTGAAGAAAGGCGTTCCTGTAGAGCTTCGAATCATCGGCATAAGCGGCGACGCGCATCCGTTCGTCATCGAAGGGCTTGGCGTGAAAGGCGAAGTGAAGAAGGGCGAAACAACCGTTGTCCGCTTCACCGCCGAGCAAGCCGGTACGTATGAAATCAAGTGTCTGACGCATGCGGATATGCGCAGCGACGGCCCGATGGTTGGGTATATTTACGTACATTAAAATTGAAAGGCAGATCGCCGTACCCCTCATTCAAGGCTAGTGTCCGCATGTGAAATCGGTGCATACGATAGCCGTAGAGAGGAGGCGGTTGTCGTATGAGGCCCACGAACGAGAAGCATACAACCGGGTACCCGACCGCTCGCAAAATCAAGAGAGCCTGCAGCAACGAGCTGTATCGCACCGCCAAGCGGTTGAACAAATGGATTCCGAAGGAGAAGGTGGAGGAGGCCGAGAAGCTCTACTTCAAGAAGGTAGCGCTTAATCTCCCTTGGATTCACGAGCACCAGAGCAATCGCAAAGCATTGTCCGACTGGTGGGATGAGAACGTCAGCGCCGAAATCGCCGAGCTGTGGGAGGTTGACCGGGCAGCGTTATGCGAAGCGTTCCGGCATGCGTTCGGAGGCTAGCAGCCGAACGGCGGGACGGGATATGCAGAACACCGAGATGCGTCAGATTGCCAGCAGAACCGGAACGTAAACCCCGAAGCACGTCAACCTGAATGCGAAGTGTTAGGCGAAGCATTCCTGGCTTGCATTCGGCGTCTAGCGAGTGGCCGAACGGCGGGGCTGGATCGTAATACCCGAAGCACGTCGGCTAAGGTCATGCGAGCCTTTCCGACTGATTCGGGGGCTAGTATGTTAAGGCAAAGCCGATCGCGCACGGGCATCGATTCCGTACGCGGCTATCCCGAATAGCAGCAGCCACCAGCAGCCATAGCTCATATCGAAATCAATGGCTGCGTGCAGCAGCATGACGAGTATAGGCGCAAGCAGAATGCGATATTCGCCCGCCCGCCAGATCGCGATAAGCAATGCGGCGAGCATCAGCAGCATGATGGATAACCCGAGCAGGCCAGCGTTCAGCAAAATGTCGAGGTACCCACTGTGCACCTCGTAGATGCCGAACCGTCGGCCTGCGAGCTGCCGCCAGGTATCACCGCCGCGGCCAAGTAGAGGCGCTTCCCGCCACAGGCGAAGCGCCTCTTGGTATAGAGACGCGCGCGAAGCCGCCGTCTCGTAATGCGCGCCGAGCCGCGCGTACAGCTGCGCTGGCGGCAGCGCAGCCAGCGCGGCGAGGCCGCCTGCGAGCAGCGCAGCGCTCGCAGCTAGCGCGCGGCCCTGCCGCGCCGCGCCTGGGGCGAGCAGCCTGCTGCGAAGGGCTGCGAGGCCCACGGCGCAGGCTGCGAAGCAGCCGAGCAGCGCGGCAGCGCGCGCTGCGCCGGCGGCTGGCGCGGGCGCCAGCGCGATGCGGCAGGCGAGCGCGCCGCATAAGCTGGCCCAGCCTGCGCTGGCCAGCCAGAGCGCGAGCCTGCGGCCGCGCAGCAGCAGCGCGCCCGCGGCTGCGCCGGCGGCGCAGGCAAGCCCGGCGCCGCGCGACTCCGACAGCAGCAGCGCGAGCAGCAGCGGCGCAGGAAGACACGCGCCTGCAAACAGCATAAGCCGATGCGCCGAATGCGTCGTCCACACCGCGAGCAGCAGCAGCAATAAAGCTGCCGCGAAGATGCCCTGTGCATTCGGATATTGCAGAAATCCGGATAACCTCATTCCTATGCTCGCGATGCGGATATCGGATTCAACGAGCAGAAATCCTCGCGAGATCTGCTCGGGCAATAAACCGAACCAGCCTGCGATGGAGACAGGTCCAATCAACACGCCCAGCGTTACGAGCAGACTAATCTGTATCCGCGAACCATCTCTCACAACATTAGCTGTAACGACCTGCTGCTTCCGCTTCCCATGCTGTTGGTGCAGGAGCATGACGATTCCTGCTGTACCAAGCCAGCGTATACACGCCTCGGCCGATGCCGCAGAATGATGCGAATGTCCAACAACCAGCTGCAGCAAACTGATACCCGCCAGTCCGAACAAGCATAGCAGCACAACATGCATGACCCGCTGCCGCTCCGGATGCCGTCCGCCGCTCGCCCCGCCGGGCATAGGAGTCGGAGACGCTTGGATTCGGCGGCCTGCACGCACAGCCATTACTAATGCCGCACTAGCCGCTCCAATCACCGCAGCTAACGAGAATATTACAGCAGCACTATTCCCGTATAGCCCCGCCTGCATGATAGCCGCACCAGCCCCAACAACGGCAGCCCCGGATGCCGCACCTCCTGCAAACCGACTACTTCTGTCACGGTTATCGCTCCCTCGAACCCTCATACCTTACATCTCCTTCCCTGAGCGGCATTCACACATCATCTGATACGCAGTATTGCCGCAGCGGACATCGATGAAACAAAACAAACAGCCCCGAAACACGGGGAGCGGTGTATAAAAGAAAAAACCGCTCAGTTGTCTGAGCGGCTTCCTTTGGTATTTTTCAATTGTTTTCTACGATTCGTATAGAACGCGCCGACCTGCTCGCGTAGAATATAAGCGCGAAGCGCACGTTGTTCCTTCTCGCCGAGCCCTTCAAAACGAGCACCGTAGTATCGTCCTTCCGGCGTCGCCTCCGAACGAACAATCGAGAGCTTGCATCGAATAATCCGTTGCCCCTCAATTCGGAGCTCTGCTTCAACTTCTTCCCCTGCCATCATCGGAACCGTAGGCTGTTCAATCACGAAACCGATACCCGAGTTGCTGATATTGCTAATTCGAATCGGCGTGCCAGCCCAATCATCCTGCTCGACGCCTGCTGCTTGAAGCAGCTCATCCAGCTCTGCAAGCAGCTCGTCCGACATCACCCCTGCATTCGACGGCGCAATCATTTGCTCCAGTTTCCGTTCCTGTCCTGGAGACTCTTCATTCGGATAACGAAGCTTGCCAACCGCCCTCACCGCTACCCTCGGACTCTCCCGCTTCTCGACAAACTGAAACGCCTTCGGCGGAAAAATAACCGCGATCGAGCCTTCATCCTTGCCAATAATCGTGGATTGGAGGCGGTGAATGCCCACAGGAGAATAAAAAGTAAGCTGCACGGAATCTCCTAGCTCGAACCGTTTGTATTCATTCAGATCAATGCCAAGCAATTCACCTTCTACATAAGTAGAGATGCCTGTCGTGACATAGTCCTGTTTTTCCACAATCGTTCTGCTATGAACAAGCGCTTTCGGTGCAATCATCTCTTTGTCCTTCTTGCGAAGCTCTTGCCCGCTCCTTATCGACATTAACCTGAACCCCCTTAATGATGGACACATGATGGATTTATACAAGTCTTCTAATTTCGCAGACGATGATGCCACTTTACATGTTCCGTAAAAAAGCAAACAAAAAAAGCCGCATTCAAAAAGAAGCCGCTCCAAAATCTACCTGCAGGGGAGCGAATTCGGTAACCAGGCTGCCAACCGCCGCATATGCAAGCGTTAGGCCCTATGGCTTTGCGTCCTTGCCTTTCGACAAGTTTGCTATTATCGTTCGATATCCACATATTCAGTTCTTGCGCTATATCTAGATGTATGATGACGAGTTACAATTCTTCAACGATCAGAATGCTGATTTCGTTCTTAAGGTCAATTTCATAAGGATTCGCAGGACGAGTGCCATCCGGCTCCTCTACAACCCGCACCTTCGGACGGTGTACCGCAAGCGAATTGTTCGCGGATACGACTGCAATCTGTCCTGTACTCAACCGGACGGTCGTAGCGATCGGGTAAACCGAAATATGCTTGCAGAACAGCTTGACCAGCTCGAAATCAAAATACGTGTTGCCGGCTGCGAATAGAAACTCAATCGCTTCCGACGGCGTGTAACGCTTGCGATGCGGTCTCGGCGATGTCAGCGCGTCATAGGTGTCAGCCAGACCAACGATTTGGGCATACAGATGAATCTCGTCACTTTTCAGGCCTCTCGGATATCCCGATCCATCGAACCGTTCGTGGTGCTGCAGCGCACAATGGGCGGAAAGCAGTGAAATATCATACTGCTTACGAAGAATATCAAAGCCATCATTCGTGTGTCGTTCTACGATTGCACGCTCTGCATCCGTCAGCGCTTCCTGCTTGTTCAGCAGCGCAGATGGAACCTTCGTCATCCCAACATCAAACAGCAGCGCTCCAATGCCGAGTTCCTCCAATTGAATCTTATTGTAGCCTTTGGCAATCCCGATAATGCCGGACAATACTGCAACGTTAACGGAGTGCTGGAACAAGTAAGCATCAGTCGTATGGATATTCGTCAAATTCACCATGACATCGCCGCGTACCATGACGTCATTCAGAATTTCCCCGAACACCTGCCGCAGTTGACGTCCCATCTCAGGAGCAACCGCTTTGCCCTTCATGAAGTTCTGGTCTTTCAAATTAGCCATCGTCTGATAGATAGCATTTACCGCTTTTTGACGTGTCGCTTCCGAAATTGCCTCAGGCGGCTCAAGGTCATCGGTAAAAGCGTCCTCAACGAACAGCATATCGATGCCAAGCTTGCGAAGTCTGTCTATAAACCGTTCGTTCAGTTCAACGCCCACGCCTAGGAGAACATTCCCATTGTCCTGCAGGATCGGCTTAGCCAGCTTGTCCCCAGGCTTAATTTGATGAATGTTTACCTTCTTCATACTAGTTCCCGCCTTCTTCATGCCAAAAAATATGGAACACCAATCTATTGTACCATGACCTATTGCCTAATGACTACGCTCTCATGTTAATCGCTAAATCATTTAATGAATTCGGACTAATGCTCGAAAAGACGGCTTACCACTTGATTACGACCCGCGTTCTTCGCGATGTACAACGCCTCGTCCGCTCGTGCAAACAGCTGTCTTAAGTACGCTGCCGACTCAATCGCATTGGCCGGCTGCAGCGATTCATCTGCCACTACACCCATACTAATCGTCACAGACAGCTTCTTGACGCAGGCATCTCGTTGTCCGGCGCCAAACTCGCTTCCAGCCGCCACTTCAAGCTCGGACCTACGGTTCCATTCAACGATATCCTCATTCCATGGCAGTTCACTGCATTCCACCGCTCTACGAATCCGTTCCGCCGCTTCCGTCGCGTGCTTCATATCGGCTCCGGGCATGTACACCGTAAACTCTTCACCGCCATACCGTGCCAACACATCGTTAGGCCCCAGCATCGTGCGGATTGTCTCCGCTGTCTGGACAAGTATCATGTCCCCAGCCAAATGGCCATACGTATCATTCACTGATTTGAACAAGTCGATATCAAATAGCAGCACGGCGACCGGCTTGCTGTACATCGCAAGCGACGGAAGCTCGTTCTCGAGTCTACTCAGCAGGTAACGGCGATTGAAGCAGCCCGTCAGGCTGTCCGTGACCGCCATCAGCTCCAGCTTGCGATTCGCTGCGGACAGCTCATCCTGCATCTTGAGCAGCTCTTGATTCTGCACTTGAAGCGTCTCGTTCTGCCTGCGCGTCTCTTCCATGAGCAGCCGATAATCCGTGACGTCTTGAATCGTTATGATACGGCCTGCCGTCTCGTCATTATTCGCTTTGATCGGCGCGGATACAACGACGACGTGACGCTTTGCAGTCGTGAATGAAGGAACAAGCACCTCCATCTCCAGACGTTCTGGCGAATTCGCCTCATGCCATTCAATGAACAACTCGGTTTGTTCGGATACTGCCCGCATCGTGCTGAGCATCGCACGAATATCGAATTTGTCCCCGACGCGAAATGGCATGATCGGCTGCATTACACGATTAATATCGGCAACATTGCCCTGTTCGTTGACAACTACGATGCCGGAAGACATCGAATTGAATACGTCCTGCTGCGCGAATTGCACCAGATCGAACAATCGATTGCGCTGTATGGCGATGACGAAGTAAAGACCGCTCAAGGTCATCCCGAGCGACATCAAGCCAGGCACAACATGTCCCTTCGATTCGAAGATTACATTAACGAAAATATCAATGACGCCGAACACCAAAAACAACATCAGCCCGCGCAGCGCCATTTGTAATCGCTTGCGCAATTGCGCCGAAACTCCGCCAGTATGAATCGCTCCTCGCATAAGTCCAATCGCACGCGCCATATAGCCGCCGAGAACAGCAACGAGCAACCAGAACAACGGTCCATAACTGGCTTCTGTCAGCCGCGTTCCCGTTTCTTGGATAAACCAATCGGACGGATTAATCATCACCATGCAGGCCGTTAATATCGACGGGATGGCAGTGAATAACAGCCTCGGCTTGTTGTAGACGTAAGATCGACCGGTCAGGAAGATCGCGAATACGAACCAGCCATACCCCAATACCGCCAAGCAGACGAACATAATCTTCATGATGTACATTCGGTAATCAGGAGCCTCTGCCATATAGAGCACCGTCTGGCCAAGCGGCCAATTCAGCATGAACATATGGAATAACAAATAGATTCGATGCAGCGTTGTAAAGGAACCGCGCACGAATACGAGGACAAAGAGAACAAGCAGGATCAAATAGTTGGCAAATTCAATCCAAACGCCAATCATCAGTGTTCACCTTCGATTACCGGCCGAGGACGCCTCTCTTCACCCAGCGCCTTCTCCAAATAAGGATCAATAGACAGCATATTGCGGTATTGAACATACTCGTCCCACTTGCGACGCTTGACGGATTCCGGCACCGCGGCCGCTACTGCCCTGATAAGCAGATTCTTGGGCGTATGCTCCGGATCGATGAATTCGAGCATCTGTACTTTATAGCCGACCGACTCCAACAGCGCTCCGCGAGCGGCGTCGGTTGCCAGCGCTGCGAACCGCTCCTTCAGCAGCCCATGCGAGAGCAGCGGCTTCAGATTTTCGTTCTCAATCTGACGGAACAGTTCATGCTGGCAGCATGGCACCGATAGAATAACCTGCGCTCCCCAGCCAACCGCCTTCGCAAGCGCTGCATCGGTAGCCGTATCACATGCATGGAGCGTTACGACCATGTCGGCGGAAGCCGATTCATTGTATTCGGCGATGTCACCTACTCTGAACTGGAGCCCTTCATATCCAAGCTTGTCCGCGAGCGATTGACAGAACGCAATGACATCCGCTTTCAAATCCAGACCGACCACTTGAAGCTCGTAGCCCTTCTCAATGACGAGCAAGTGATACAAGGCGAATGTCAGATACGATTTGCCGCAGCCGAAATCGATTACCTTGACCGGACGATCCTTCGGCAGATGCGGCAGTACATCGGTCACCATCTCAAGAAAACGGTTGATCTGACGGTACTTATCCATCTTGCTGTCTTTCACTTTGCCTTCTGCCGTCATGATGCCAAGCTCTATCAAGAACGGTGCAGGGGCATCCAGCACACGATTTTTCTTGCGATTATGGTCTGCTGTATCAGCACCTTGCGCAGAAGCCGGCTTCTTGAGAACAGCTGCCTTCCCTTTCTTGCTGAACAGAATCTGATAGTCCGCTTCCTTCGTCTTGAACAGCGCCTGCCGATAGTTCGCATCGATCCACTCAGCAATGCGCTCACCCGCTTGCGCAGCAGGCACATTCTCATGCTTCGCTTTGTTCGGGTAATGATACTCGAATTGATAGTGCAGCCCGTCCTTCAATTGAACAGGACGAATCGTCGTGCGAGCAGGTGCGTCTCCATCTTTGCGGCGAAGTTGACTGAGCGTCGCTTGCAGCACCAATCCTTCATCCACCCAACGCATCAAATCTAACCGCCATTGTTCCATAAAGCTATTACGTTCACTCCTTCATCGATCGAGCTCGTCCAAGCCGAGCATCAGCTCTTCGCGGGGCAGTCCGCCCGCCTCCAGCTGTTCGTCACTCTTTAACAACAATCGTGTATAGAAATCTTTCAGATCGCCAGCCTTGCCAACGCCATCTTCATACATGGCGTATAAGTAGTTCTCTGCTTTGTCATACCAGCCTCTGCGCTCGCAAACTTCCGCCGCAAGCAGTCCAGTGCTTCGCGGCAATCTTGCGTTGCCCAGCCGCTCCATTAATAGAGCTGCCTCGTCCGACTTGTCCGGCGATGTGTCCGACTCGCTTGTCTGCTGTACGGCTCCTGCCGTTAAGCCAAGTTCCTCAGCCAGCACGCTTGCATGCGCCTGTTCTTCCACTTCTGCCGCAAGCATCATATGGAGCGCCTTCCCTCTCAGCGCAGCAGCTTCCGCTTCGCGTCCCAGCTCTTCGAATGTGTCAGCCTCCGCGGACATCAATGTACCGAGCGCGCGCAAATCTTCAGGATCAGCCGTTCCTCGTTGGCCCAGCATACTTATCAAATCGCCCGCTGACAGCTTCCTGGCCAGTTCCGGCTTCATCCGCAGCAGCTTCTCCAGCAGGTCCCCGGACAACGCAAGCGCCTCTTCCTGCTTCTGCTGCTTGCGTAAGCCCATCATTTGACCAAGCGTTTCGGTCATGCTTTCGATCATGCGCATCATATAGTCACGCTGAAGCATAAGCGCCTCCTTCTAGATCGTTGCTACGAATTGAAGAATGCCTGCAGCTAGCTCTTCCGGAGCCTCGAGCATCCCCATATGTCCCGCCGACTGAAGCAGCACTTGACTTGCTCCTTGTCTGTTCGTCGTAAACGTCCGCTCCACAGGAATAATGCCGTCTTGCGCCCCTGCCACAAGAAGCAGCGGGAGCTGCGACGTCTCCAGCAGGCTGCGGCGGTCCGGGCGATCTTTCATGCCAAGCGCCGAAGCTTGCGCGCCTTGCGCGGATGTTCCATATCCGATGTCAATGGCGCGGGCGACTAGATCAGCAGGTGCATTCGGTGCGAACAGGTTCGGAACGAGCCCTTCAACAAACGTGCGAATTCCCTGCTCCTCAATCTTGCTTACCGTACGATCCCGATTCTCGCGTGCGGCTTCGCTATCCGGCAGTCCAGTCGAGTGAATGAGGCCGAACGCGCGCAGACGGTCTGCATATTGCTCTGCAAATGCAAGCGCCGTGTAACCGCCCATCGAATGCCCCAGCAGGACGATTCGCTCCAATTGAAGCGCGTCGATAAGCGCAAGCACATCCTGCGCTAACGTTTCCATCGCATACGCCGACGAAACAGGCGCCGACGATCGGCCATGACCTCTCGTGTCCGGCACGATAATTCGTGCGCCGGATGAAGACAACTGCGGCACGACCCGTTCCCAGTAAGCGGAGCTGCCGCAATATCCGTGCAGCAGTACGACATTGATCTCCGCACCGCCTTCTGGCATCGTATCCGCATATGCGATTGTAAGTGTACCATTATGTACATCAATTGAACGATCTGCTATCGATTGCTGGTTCATCATAACTCCTCCTGGACTTGCACTATTTAAGGTTGTGTCCTCGCAGCGCCGCATCAATCGCAGAAGCTGCCGACTCCGCCATTCGCATCACGAGGTAAAGCGAAGTTGCTTGTAAGGTTTGATACGGTCTTGGCCCTTGCCGATTGACAACGCCCGCAATGGAATAATCCCCAACGGGAGCCAAATCCAAACCTATCCCTTGTCCTGGTTTCAATGGACCTTCCGCAAAGGCGAACATACCGATAGATTCAGGTCTGCCGAGGCATGCATCAACTGTAATGACGATCGCATTGGCCGGAGGTTGTATGCCTTCTTGTGCAATCCGTTTCGCATCGAGCGGCTGCTCCATCGTGCCATTGACATTGTCCCAGCCCCGAGCCCGAAGCGCAGAGCCGACTAATGGACCGAAAGCATCCCCGGTAGAGCAATCCGTCCCGATGCAGACGAATGCCACTTCCCGGCCAAGCCTGTGCTCTGCCGCAGCCGGTCTAAGGAGCGTCTGAATGCCGTTCGCATCGACTGTTATGGATACCCGTTTGGGAGCAGGCTGCGGCTTTCGATTTCTACTGCGAATTCCCATAATAACGCTTCCGATCCTTTCCTACATTCCTCATCCATGATACTTGATTTCAATTGGATCAGCAATGAACGGCAAGCCCCATTAAATCCGATAAAACCTCTAACGAGGCCTGTTCTCTCCTGCAGACTCGGAAACGTATTCTTTGTTGCGCAATCACGGATCGGCCATCGTGCTTCAATGGCGATGAACGACAAGGCATGGTACAATACATCAAACGATGGAATAGTGAGGGATACGAAAATGAACTTAAACGAACCGACAATTAGCAATGTGGCGTTTATGATTGACGAGATCAAATCCAAGCTGAAGATGGCAACCGCCGCTGCTATGCAGCCAAACCACTTCGACTTGAACCGATATGAGGATATCAAGGATATTTATGAAGTAATTGCTTCCAAACCATCCTTCAGCATTTCGGAAGTTGAGGCTCTTGTATCCGAATTAGGCAAGCTTCGGAACCAATAGTTTAAATTATTAAATATTTAATTACATTTTATAACATGCATAAACATTATTCTACAATTAACAACAGATTTCTGTCGCAACACAAAATAAGACCGAGGCTCTTAATGAAGCCTCGGTCTTCTGTATCATTTATTGCTCGTTCTCGCTCGACTCTGGGTCTGGTGACGCAGTCGGCGCAACCGTCTCAATCGACAATTTCACCGTTACCTGTTTGCCCTCGCCCTTCAGAAACTGTGCTGCACGCTCTAATTTCTCTGCCAATTCGTTACCGCTAAGCGTTACATTCAGATGATAGGAGAAGTGATCGCCTGGCTGCTTCGCAGCGCCGTAACCGGCTTGCGCCGCGAAACGGTCTGAACCATACAAAGCAGGAGCGACTGCCTCGCCCGGGAAAAATTTGTCAGACTTGTTCACGACACGCTCGTAGATACGCAGCTTCTTCAGCAGCATATAATATTGTGCGGAATGCTTGAAGCCCCAAGCATCTCGAATATCCTTTAGTGTGTAGTCCATCTTCCAACGCTTCAGGTGCTCGATTTGTTCCTCTGTATTCAACTTCATGAATTCATCTAGTGGAAAAATTGCGCTAGACATCGGTTACTCCTCCAATCGCTATATCGGCTTGAAAAAATAAGTTACAAAATGACCTTACAACATATAAAAATCATTTAGTATTATTTTCTATAAAATAATACCATAAATATTATCTAAAGGCCAACCGTACAAAGCGAATAATTTCAGACATCGTTCGCGCAAATTAGTGCAATGTACATAGAAAAACCGCTCCCGCTTGCCACTTAATGACGAACGAAAGCGATTTATTGTATTTATTATATTTCAATAATCGTAATTTATTTGAATGAACTACAATTATTGTTCGATCAGTGAGAGCGAAGCCATGAATCGGCGGAATGCCGCACGGCCTTCAGCTGTTGTTTTGTAGACCCCAGCATCCTTCAAGACGGCCAGGAACTTGTCGCCCGTCTCCTGCTGCAGAACGTTAACCGCTTGTTCTGAGCTCAGCGCGCTGCCATGGCGCTCGATCAGCTCGCGAATCCAAGGCGCATGCGGACGCAATGCGAACGAATCTGCTGCTGCCTCCGCCTCGCTCCAAGCCTTCTCGCCCGTCAAGTAAGCGGCAATCGCCTCAAGCTCGGATTTCAAGCGGCCCGGAAGCACGGCCAGGCCCATAACCTCGATCAGCCCGATGTTCTCCTTCTTCACATGGTGAAGCTCCTTGTGCGGGTGGAAAATGCCGTCCGGATGCTCTTCGCTCGTCCGATTGTTGCGCAGCACAAGATCCAGCTCGTATTCGCCGTTGTTCAAGCGAGCGATCGGCGTAACCGTATTGTGCGGCGCAAGGCTGCCGTCTGCGCCTTCGCTGAATGCCAATACGTCCGCATCGGCATCGGAATATTCGCGCCATGCGTCCAGAATTCGGTTCGCAGCAGCAAGAACTGCCGCACTGCTGCCGCCATTGACGCGAATGACCGACATCGGCCAGTTAACGATGCCGTAGCGCACTCCCCGCTCCGAAGGATCGACGAACGACGCTTCGATCGGCGCCTCCTCCATCGGGAACGTATGTCTTCCCGCTTGGAAGTGGTCATGGTGGAGAATCGAACCGCCTACGATCGGCAGATCCGCATTTGAACCAATAAAGTAGTGAGGCATCGCATCGATAAAGTTCAGCAGACGGCCGAACGTCTCATGCGAGATGCGCATTGGCGAATGCTCGCCCTTCAACACGATGCTGTGCTCGTTATAATACACATACGGCGAATATTGGAAGTACCAGCGTTCCCCGCGAAGATCCAGCGGCAGTACGCGAAGGTTCTGACGCGCTGGATGATCGGCTCTGCCCGCGTATCCAACATTGGATTCGCACAGCAGACATTTCGGATAACGGCTCGGAGGAAGCGTCTTAAGCAGCGCAATCTCCTTCGGATCTTTCTCCGGCTTGGATAGATTGATCGTAATCTCTAACTTGCCGAACGGCGTCTCGTGGCGCCAGTACTGGTTCTTGCGAATCCGGTTCATCTGAATATAGTTCGCATCGATATTAAGCTGATAGAACCAGCTCGTTGCCGCTTCGATGCCTTCGCGCTCTGCCGTTGCACGGAACGAAGCCACTACTTCGGACGGACGACCGATCAGCATGCCCATAATGCGCGCATCAAGCAGATCACGCTGCGTCAAGGTGCCGTCCGGGATGAGCCCTGCCTCTACAGCATAATCAAGCAGAGGCTCAAGCAGCGACACTGGGCTGTCCAGCGCTTCACCCGGCAGATCGCCTTCATAAGGCGCCGTGAATCGGAACAATTCGAGCAGGGCGTTGCGCGTATAGGATTCGTCGAGCGGATCGATCATGCCGCGCTGCAGACCGAAACGGACAAGCCGTTCGATTAGCATGGCTGCCTGATCAGCGTCGATCGGAGCATTTAGTTGTTCAGTCATAGCTGTCACTCCTCTTGTCCTTACTTGCCGTAGCCATTCGGATTCGCCGAATGCCACTGCCAAGCGCTGCGGATGATGTCATCGAGCTTGTCACGCTTCGGCTGCCAGCCGAGCTCCTTGCGGGCACGCTCGGACGATGCGATCAGAACGGCTGGATCGCCGGCACGGCGGGCTTCCATTACAACCGGAATTTCACGTTCCGTCACCGTGCGCGCGATATCGATGACTTGCTTAACCGAGAAGCCTTGGCCGTTGCCGAGGTTGTAAACCGCGCTGTCTTCGCCACGGCGGAGACGATCAACCGCCAGTACATGGGCGTCTGCCAGATCGCTGACATGGATGTAGTCGCGAATGCATGTGCCGTCCTCGGTCGGATAGTCGTCGCCGAATACCGAGATGTGCGGACGCTGGCCAAGCGCAGCCTGCAGCACGATTGGAATCAAGTGCGTCTCAGGGCTGTGGTCCTCGCCGATCTTGCCGCTGGCATGCGCACCAGCCGCATTGAAGTAACGAAGCGATACATAGCGGATACCATGAGCGGTGTCGAACCACTTCATCATTTTCTCCATTGCAAGCTTCGTTTCGCCATATGCATTCGTCGGAACCGTACGGTCATGCTCATCGATCGGAACGCGCTCCGGCTCACCATAAGTTGCTGCCGTCGACGAGAAGACGATACGCTTCACGCCGTTCTTGTTCATCGCTTCGAGCAGGCACAGCGTGCCGTACACGTTGTTGTGGTAGTACTTGCCGGGATTCGTCATGCTCTCGCCAACAAGCGAGTTCGCGGCGAAGTGGATCACCGCGTCGATCGAATTCTCTTTGAACACTTGATCCAGAAATGCTTCATCGCGAAGATCGCCTTCATACAGCTTGCCGCCAAGCACCGCTTCACGATGGCCCTGCTGCAGATTGTCGACTACGACGATTTCTTCCCCGCGCTCCAGCAATGCCGCTACCGTATGCGAGCCGATGTATCCTGCGCCACCCGTTACCAATACTGCCATACCGAATCTCTCCTCTATATCAAAATAGTTATCAACGTTCTATAAATTATACAAGCTCTTCTACCCCGTTGCCGATGCTGCACACGTAGAAGTCAGCCGCGAGGCCTGTCGCTTCGTTATACTTGCGGCCAACCTCTTCTTTGAAGCGCTCAATCGCATCTTCATGAACGAGCGATACCGTACAGCCGCCGAAGCCTGCGCCTGTCATTCGCGAACCCAGTACCCCATCAACGCTGCGCGCTGCTTCCACCATTGCATCCAGTTCAGCGCCAGTCACCTCATAAAGGTCGCGCAGCGAATCATGCGAGCCGTTCATCAAGCGGCCGAAAGCTGCCAGATCATTGGCCTTCAATACTTCGATCGAGCGAAGTACGCGGTCGATCTCTTCGACGACGTGGCGCGCACGACGACGAACCGTCTCATCTTGAATCAAATGTTCGCTTGCTTCGAACTGCTCCAAGCTCAGTTGGCCAAGCAGCGTAAGCGATGGATGCGCCTGCTGCAAATCCGCTACCGCTTGCTCGCATTGGCCGCGGCGCTCGTTGTACTTCGAGTCTGCCAGACCGCGGCGCTTGTTCGTGTTGCCGATGACAAGCTTGTAGGCACCCGATCGGAACGGGATGAGATCATACTCGAGCGTATCGCACATGAGCAGAATCGCATGATCCTTCTGACCGTTCGCAACGGCGAACTGATCCATGATGCCGCATTTGACACCGTTGAACTCGTTCTCCGAACGCTGCGCGAGCTTCGCAATCTCTACCGTATCAAGCGGCTCGCCTGCCGTGCTTAGCAGTGCGAACGCCGTCACGACCTCAATCGAAGCAGAGGAGGACAAGCCTGCGCCATTCGGAATTTCGCCATGGTAGAGCAGATCGAAGCCGCTGTCGAATTTCACGCCGCGCTGCTGCAGCTCATTGACGATACCTTTCGGATAATTCATCCAATCGTCCTTCTCGTCGTTGACGATGTGACCGAGCGATACTTCGCCGCGCAGCTCGAAGTTCGTCGAAGCGAACGCCAGCTTGTCGTCCGTACGCGGACGAAGAAGCAGCGTCGTACCGAACGTCAGCGCTGCCGGGAACACATAGCCGCCGTTATAGTCGGTATGCTCGCCGATCAGGTTCACGCGTCCTGGTGCATGGAATACTCGAATCGTATCTTCGGACCCGCCGTGGAGCTCGATAAATTGCTTCTTCAGTTGTTGTAGGTTAGCCATTGTAGCGATCACATTCCTTATCCTATCGAAATGAATTGCTGTTATCTGAATTCAGTATAACGGAATCGGCGATTGATCGAAAATGGCTTGAAGTGCTCTTCACATGGATTTATGTGACTTCCTTTCTTGCACAATGCCCCAACCTATAGCACAATGAAGACAACTTCATGTTTGATTCGCAATAAGATGTGACTTTATCGTTCTGGTAACTATTATGTAAATTACGAGGAGCTGCACGTCATGAAGCATCCGTACACGTATACTGTCGCCTCTAATCACTCATCTGACCGATTTCATGGATTGAATGTATTGTTCGCTGGCGAAAGCCAGACGAAGCCCGGCCATAAGGTCGGTCCGAAAGTGTATGATTACTATCTCATGCATTACATCCTGTCGGGCAGCGGGACCTTTACGATCGGCGAAACTCCCTATGAGCTTCATGCCGGAGATACCTTTCTGATCGAGCCTGAGCAGCTGATACGGTATACTTCTAGCGATTCAGACCCGTGGATGTATCGATGGATTGCATTCGAGGGGAACGAGGAGGCGGACAAGCTGTTGGCGTCATGCGGCTTCCACGACTCCAATCGAGTGCTCCGCCAAGCAGCGGATCGTCGAACAGCCGTGTTATTCCATCAAGTGTATCGATCGCTGCGGGAAGGCGGCGCCATGGGGGCCGTGCAGGCCGCAGGTTATTTGCAGCTGCTCTTCAGCGTTTATGGCGGCAAGGCTGCCGGGCTGGAGGGCAATATGGAGCGCAGCGAGAATGGCGGGGAGACGCTCGTCCGCCAAGTCACGCATTACTTGTCCGCTCAGTTCGCGATGCCGGTTTCCATCGAGCAAATGGCCGAAACGCTCGGCTACAATCGCGCCTACTTGTCCCGTGTATTCAAGCGCGCGACAGGGATGACGCCCGTCACCTTCCTGCTGCGGCTGCGCATCGACAAGGCACGTCTGCTGCTGCGGGAGCGCCCGGAGCTCACCGTAGAGCAAATCGCAGCATCCGTCGGCATCCCCGATGCGCTGTATTTCTCCAAGCAGTTCAAACGGCTGTACGAGCAGTCGCCATCCTCTTATCGTCGCGGCGTGCTTCAAGGAGAGAAACGTCTCTTATTCTGAGTATTGAAGTTGGACGATCGCTTCTCTTCTTCCGATCATTCGTCCCGCATCGTTGTACATCGAAGAGGGAAACGCTCCGCCGATCTGCTGGCTAAGCTGATCGGCAATGCGAGAGCTCAGCAGGCCAGCGCTCGCAAGCTGTTGAATAGAAGAAGCAAGAACGACAGGCCAGGCCGACTCGCTTCCGTCTGACATTTTGATAATAAGGCCCAGTCCCTCTTCCCGCAGTCCAAGCGCGAATACGCCCTGTGCGCCGCTCTTCGCAACACAGCTGCGATTGCGCAGCAGCAGGCTCGCAAGCCTGCCTGTTCCTTCCACGAGATCAGGCTCTGCATTCATCGCATTGGTAATGCGGTCAAGCATGACCCGTACATCCTCCCCTACGCTTGCCGGCGGGGCAGCCAGCCTTGCATAGAGCAGTGCTAGCCTGCTTAGCGGAATCGTATACACCGGAAGTCCGCATCCATCGAATCCGCCGGTCAAATCCGCTGCCGACATCTCCGTCAGTTCGGCGATCCAATGGCGAATGGACTGCTGAATCGGGTGATCCAATTCGGCGTAGCTGGCCATTGGCCATTCCTCCAATTTGCATGCAGCCAGCAGTCCAATATGTTTGCCCGCGCAATTATGGAATAGCTTGCGAGCTTTGCCGCCCGACTGCATGTACGCATCCCTAGCGTCTGCATCAAGCGGAAGTCCCTCGTCGAAGACAAGCTCCTCCTCTCGGACCGCTAATTCGCGCAGCATAAGCTCCAGCATCCGAACATGCGCCGGCTCACCTCGATGGGAAGCTGTCATCATCGCGATTGCCGCTTCGGGCAGCTGATGAATGTCCATAACACCCGCGCTTATTATAGGCAGAACTTGGACCGGCTTCGCAGTTGATCGCATGAACGTTGGAACATCAGCATTCCCTGCCCATGCGATGAGCTGACCTTCTGCATCTACGACCGCAATATGGCCGTGATGCACATTCTCCGTCTCTGCGCCTCGTATCGTCACAGCCAGCGGAACACCGCCGTTCTCAACCCGTTCGATATTCGTCGTACCCATCCGCTGCATCCCCTCTCGAACACATCCATCTTCCTTCACGGCAGCTCATGTTTATCGTTCTGTAATGTACCCGTCCTGCTAATAATTATATTCGGCTCCCGGTCATGCAACACATCTAGGATATCTGGACAAGAGCGAGTGAGCATTGGATGTTCGGAATTGGACATAGTAAGTAGCGGGAGTGATTGTTGGATGACGAGGAAACAATTGCACACGGGCTCCATGTACTGGCCGAGCACAGCTTCACAGCCCGTTCAGTCCTATGAGCCGCTTGGAAATCGACATGTTCAGTATGATTCCGTTATCGTAGGAGGAGGCATGTCAGGCATATTATGCGGGCATGAGCTGGCCACTAAAGGCATCCGGACGGCAGTCGTGGAACGAGGGACAATAGCCGGCGGAAGCAGCTGCGCGAATACCGGACTCATTCAGTTCACCAATGACATCATGCTGTCGGAGTTAGCAGATCGGATCGGAGAGGAGCGAGCCGTTCTCTTCTACAAGGCTTGCAGTGACGCGATCAAGCATCTTTCCAGCCTAACCGATAGCTTGGCGAGCAGATGCGATTTCAAGCATCGCTCCAGCTTATATATGGCCACTACCGAACAAGATGTGCCTAAGCTTAAGCGAGAATTCCAAATGCTGAATAGCCATGGCTTTGATGTGGAGTGGTGGACGCCGCACGATATACAAGCGCATTTCCCCTTCACGAAAACGGGCGCGATTGTGACTCATGGAGATGCTGAGGTAAATCCTTTCTTGCTTATTCATGCGCTTGCCGATGATGCCGTAAATGCTGGACTTACAATCTATGAGCATACTGATGCAATCCGTCACACCACTAGCAAAACCGAGGAGCATCTGCTCACAACATCCGATGGCGGTACGATTACAGCCGAACGCGTCATCTTCGCGGTCGGCTATGAGCCAGAAGAGCTGCGCACCCAGCTGGTAAAATCCAATCTTAATCGAAGCTTCGCCATTGTGACGGAACCTCAGACTGCTTCCTTCGAAGCATGGCATGAGCGGATGATGATCTGGGAAACCGCCCGCCCCTATCTGTATATGCGAACAACGCCTGATAACCGGATCATTATCGGCGGGCTTGACGAAGAACCGCCGCAACCGATCGAGAGTGCTGCAGCCAGGAACAAACGGATCAGCAAGCTTCATGACCGTCTGGAGCAAATGTTCCCAGCAATGACCGCTCCGACAGCGTACGAATGGAGCGCTACGTTCGGCGAATCGCGTGACGGCCTTCCATTCATCGGGCGTGATCCTGCCCGCCGCAATGTTTATTATTGCCTTGGATACGGCGGCAATGGAACGGTCTACAGCGTCATGGCGCGTCAACTTCTATACGAGCTGATCCAGGGCCAAGCACCTCCGCTTGCGGAGCTTCTGAAGCTTGATCGGCCATCGCTTCTGTCGATTCCATAAACAAGAACAGCCAGTCATCCTGCAATTGCTGCAGCGGAATGACTGGCTGAAACTTCACGCTATAGAATGGTCGTCGCGCCTGCAGCACGATAGATTGCCTCGGCATTGCTTAGCTTCGATAACTCAGGTCCTCCATCGACCTCCAGCAGCGTCTTACTCTCCGAGCTGAGCACCATAACAGCGATGGAGCCATCTTGAACAGCAGTACGGCATTGGTCAAGCTTTCCGTCCTCTACACCCAGCGAAGACAGGATGCGGTCATAGGTGGACTCGTTGCCGTCCGTGCGTACGGCGGCCAGAAAGGCTGCTCCCGCGTAGGGAATCCCGCCTGAGAAGTTCAAGCTGCCGATTGCTAAGCCCGCTGCAGCAACCGAAGTGCCGACAAGCGAAGATTGACGAAAATCACCATTCGAGTAACCGTCTGAATGATTGCCCGTTGCATCGACGATATCGCGCAGCTCATCGACATGCATGCCGCACTCCGCTTCTAATGTACGGGAGTGGTATCCATCCTTGGCTATAATTCTAATTTCACCCGTTGTAAACCCCGCTTGAAGCAGCTGCTGCACAGCCGTAGTTGCATGCCGTTCCGATGCGAAAATACCGATTTTGCTTGCCATAAAGAAACCTCCTGACCGATCACGGAATACCGTGGGCTGCTTGAGCTCATGAGATGGGATAAATCGGTTACATTATGCCCTGTTTCACATTTCGTTATTTGCGGTTATGGTTAATTAATAGATATTATTAATAAGGTACACGTTGTGCATTCCATTGAAGTGGGGTATCGGTTATGAAATCACCCGATAAATTTTATTTAAGAACAGAGAATCAGGAAGGTCGTTGTACCGTATACCTGAGCGGCGAGCTTGACCTAGAGACGGCATCCCAGATGCGTGCGGCAATGTCTACCCTTGTGGAATTAAGCGATCGGGAGCTCGTGCTCAACCTGCGCGACTTGCGCTACATGGACAGCACCGGCATCGGCATTCTCGTCTCCGTTGTGCGGGCACGCCATGCGAAGAACGCACCTTTCCTTGTTGAGGCGATTCCGCCGAATATTCGGAAGTTATTCGATATGACTGGCATTTCACCATTCCTGTCCGGCTCTGCGCCATCATCGTACTGAAAGGAGATCAAGATGCGATGCGTATGAAGGATGATATCATTACGATCTTCGTTCCAGCAGCAGCAGAATATGTAGATCTTGCTCGATTAACCTTATACGGGGTAGCAAGCAAAATGGGCTTCTCCTTCGAGGAGATTGAAGATATGAAGGTCGCGTTGTCTGAGGCATGCAACAATGCAGTGCTTCATGCATACGGCGATCTGCCCGACGGCACGACGTTCGCTGCACCTGAAGAGCAGCCGCGCGTCGAGATTCGATTCATCAAGCAATCGGATGCATTATCGATCGTCGTGAAGGACGATGGCAGCAGCTTCGATGCGGCGGCAGTGGCGCGCAGAGCCGAATCGCTGCATGGCAAGGCGGTTCAAGAGCTGGAGGCTGGCGGGCTTGGCCTTTATCTCATGCAGGCCTTGATGGATCAGGTTGAAGTATCGAGCGGTACTGGTACACAGGTCATGATGACCAAACGTTTGACCAAAAGCGGGGAATGGGCATGACATTCCCTCCGTCCCGGCAGCTTCATGACAGCGCCGCGCGGATTGCGGAGTACCAGAGGAATCCGACCAATGAAGCTGCAACGATATTAATTGAATATCACGCACCTATCGTTCGAATGGCTGCAAGCAAGATTGCACGGAATCGTCCTGACTTGTACGAGGATCTCATACAGGTTGGCCAAATGTCGCTCTTACGGCTGTATAAGCAGTATGACCCGGCAGTTGGCGTACAGTTCGAACCTTATGCAATGAAGAGCATCATCGGTCATATGAAGAACTACCTGAGGGATAAGTCCTGGTATATTCAAGTGCCTCGTCGCATTAAGGAAAAAGGAATCTCCGTCCAGCAGACGATCGATGAGCTCACCGTCCGTCTGGAGCGTTCCCCCAAGGTTGAAGAAATCGCCGCTCATATGGATCTGACCGTCGAGGAAACGCTCGAGATTCTCGGCGGGCGCGATCTGTATCACTATGTATCGCTGGATACGCCGATCAGCGAAGAAGAGAGCACAACAACGCTTGGCGAACTGCTCCATTCGCAGCTTGATGAATATGAGCATATCGATAAGAAGCTCGACATCGAAGCAGCTATGGCATCCTTGAAGCCTGAGGAACGGCAGGTGCTGAAGCTCGTATTCGAAGACGGCGTGCCGCAGCGGCTTATCGCTGAGCAGCTTGGCGTCTCTCAGATGAGCATCTCGCGCATTCAACGCCGAGCCATCGAGAAGCTGCGGCGGAGCCTAACGGACAGTCATCATTCCGAACTATGAATCAGCGCACCGACGAATGACGCATTGGCGGCATGCTCGGTGCGCTGTTCTCGTTATTTACGTTGAACACTTCCACCTATTCGGGTTATGATGAAACAATGAGATATACGGTATCGATTCCAACAGGAGGCATTGTATGAACGAACGAACGTTTCGATTCCCAGCCGGCTGGGAGTGGCTGCAGCTTCGGCAGCCGTTCGCGGAAGACCTGCACCAGCAATCGACCGACGCTCGGGACGACGTGCAATTGCAGCTTGAACTCCTTCCTTCGATGCCGTCGCGTGCCAAACGATCGAATACGGACAAGCCCTTAGAGGGCGGAATACCGGCAGACATAGAATTAAAACGCGAACAGCTGCGGCAGGAGCAAGCGCAGGAACGTCTGCTCGCCTTGAAGCAGCGTATGCCGGAATGCTCGGCATGGCTGGACGACTGCTTCGAGCGAAGCGCAAATCATATTGTCGTTCATCGACTTGAGGATGGCCAGCCGCTTCTATACGGGACACTGCTTGTACAGCTGTCCGATGATAAGAAAGACATTCAGCCTCTGCGTTACTGGGTAACAGCAAACATACTAACGACGATTCATGACGATTGGCGGCTGTCGATTCGAACACAGCAGCCTCCTTGGAACGTTCAACTGCAGCAGTGTATCAGCGGCGGCGAAGCTCTAGCGACAATAATGAGCGTCGTGCTCGATCAGCTGCATCATGGACTGGACAGCTTCGAGAAGAAGCTGCTCGATCAGGAGCAGGCGCTGAGGAACCGCGATCAGCAGATCGAACGGATGAATTTATTGTTCGACTGCCGATACGATCTGCTTCATTGGCAGCGGTTGTTCGTCCCAGTGAATGAGCTCAATAATGCTTTGAAAGAAGCGTTCTCTGCGGGAACGCTGATCAAGAGCGAGGCTTATGTCCGTCTGCAGCATAAGCTGGAACGGATCGACGCGCTGATCCAGACCTATGCGCGAGAACTCGATACGCTTATCGCGATGGGAGAAGCCGCATCCACTCAACGCGGCAACGATACATTGAAGGTGCTGGCGAATGCAGCGGTACTGCTCGCTCCAACGATTGTTGTTGGCGCATTGTGGGGCATGAACATTCGCAGCTTACCTTATATGGACGAGATATGGAGCTTTCCTGCGATGTGTGCGATCGATCTGCTCTTAACAGCAGTCATATGGTTCCTTATGTGGCGGGCGCATTGGTTCGGCGGCCGCAAACCAAGCCCCTCCTCTCGGGCAGCAGATGCCGGACATAAACTGCAGAACAGCACATCCGAGGAAGGGTTATCGCGCTCTCGTACGAGAAAACGCCGCAGCTCCGGCAAGAAGTCGAACAGCGATTCGGGAACGGATCGCCCTGCAACAACACTCGCTATGATGAACCTGAACGACACCAGCGCTGTGGACAAGCCGCGCAGCCGTCAATAATATCATTGGAATGAAACAAGCCTCCCGCAGCGCCGAGTATGAGTTCGGCGAACGGGAGGCTTGTTATTCTTGCGCAATTATTTCAATGCGATCCACAATAAGCATTGGTCATCGGATCTTCCTCGTCCTTCGGTCGGCTCTTCGAACAAAGCCTCTCGCCATCCTTCCGGAAAGCTGCTCCAGTCTTCCAATCCCGGGCTGATCAGTTTGTTGCCGAGATTATCGAATGGGTCCTCGGCAGCCTCGTCCGTCCGATCGAGCAGTCCATCCGTCACTATGACGATGCGGTCGCCCGGAGCGAGCTGAAGCGATTGCTTATTGACCGTTATTCCCTCGAACAAACCGATAGCCGGGCTGCCGCCTGTGAACTGCTCCACTTGGCCCGCGCCCGATCGAAGCAGTAGCCCCGGCGGATGTCCGGCGTTCACATACTCGGCAACTCCGCGTTCCATATCGATCACCATGTAGATGCCCGTGAAGTAATATTGAATGAGCTGATCGGAAAAATGCAGCTGCATGGCCCGTCGATTCAGCTCTCGCACGACATCCTCCGGATCGGACAGCTTGCTCATCACTTCCTTAAGCACGGATGCGATGAACATACATACAAGCGAGGACGAAATGCCATGTCCCATCGCATCGATAACAGCAACGGCATATCGGTTGTCATCTATCCGATGCCATGCGTACAAG
Source organism: Paenibacillus sp. CCS19 (assembly GCF_033239625.1). Lineage (NCBI taxonomy): Bacteria > Bacillati > Bacillota > Bacilli > Caryophanales > Paenibacillaceae > Paenibacillus > Paenibacillus sp. CCS19. The sequence continues at coordinate 4,621 of NZ_BTCK01000052.1, read as the reverse complement.
TCACCCGACAGCTCCTCCGACGGACGGTAGATCGCATCGATGACGATCTGATCATTCTCCAGTCGCTGCGGCAGAACGGCGTATTGCACTTCTCGAGCTAGTCGAAGCTCATCCCGCAGCCGGCGATCCCGCTCCCGATGCCAGTTCTTCTGCTGCTTCAGGCGGAGCGCCGAACGGATCCGGGCCATCAATTCGACCCGATTAATCGGCTTCGTCACGTAGTCTGATGCGCCAGCGTCAAGCGCCTCCGCCAGCTTCTTAGAATCGCTTATTGCCGTAACCATAATAATCGGAATATCCTTCAACCGTTCGATGCCTAGAATCGTCCGACACGCTGTAATGCCGTCGATCCGGGGCATCATCATGTCGAGCAGAATGAGGTCGACATCAGGCTCTTCATAAGCGGGCTTGAGATCCGTTCCATCCTCACCAATGCCAAGCAGCGTATATAATTCAGTTGCCGAGGAGCAGGAGCTTAAATTGCGATACCCTGCCCGCTTCAGCATTTCCTGTACGACGGTTACATTCATCGCGTTGTCGTCCACGAGGACAACGCGCATATTCAGTCTGTCATTGCTCCGTTCTTGAGCTTGCATCTCATACCCTCGTTTCTTCTTACGCAAGTCCGCATTGTTATGTTATTAATACCCGCCGCCGGAGCAATCGAATCAAAAATAGCTGCCCAAGCGGTCTGGTAGGATCCGCCTGAACAGCTATGCATGGCTGTTATTCTTCTGCCGCTTCCAGCACTTCTTCCCGCTTGTATGCGCGATTCGTAAGCCACAGGTTGCCGGCAATCAAGATGAAGGCGACAAGCGCCATAAGCGGTATCGTAATAATACCGAACCAATCGAGGTAATCTTCATTACATGGCACGCCATCCGTGCATGGCACCATTTTGTACAGACCAGGCACCTTCTGCTCGGCATAATGCCAAGCCGAAATACATCCGCCGATTATCGCGAGCGGCAGCACATAAGAGGCCATCCGCCGATCACCGCGGTAAGCCGCCATTCCGAGCAAAACGACTTGCGGATACATAAAGATCCGTTGGAACCAGCACCAGCGGCACGGTGTAAAATGCATCACTTCACTCAAATACAAGCTGCCCGCCGTCGCCGCGATGCTGACGATCCAAGCCATGTATAAGCCGTACGTGTAAAAGAACGACGAGCGATTGTCAGCATTCATCGATTATTGGCCCGCCTCGTCCAGTTTCTTCAATTCCTTCTCTATCGCTGCTTGGACTGGCTCCCAATACAGCGTATCGGATCCGCCGACCTTCGTTCCGTTCACGAACAGCGTTGGGGTGCCTGTAATGTCAAGCGGACGTACGCGGCTCATTTGATCGGACAATTCATCTGCATACGTTTCATTCTCGATATCGCTGCGCAGCTTGTCGTAGTCGATATTCAGCTTCTCATCCTTCGCGAGCTGGACGAGATAATCAACGGTCGCCCACGGGAGACCTTCGTCAGGCTGCTTGTCGTACAACGCCTGATAATACTTCCAGAATTCATCATTGCTCTGATGATAGACAGCCAAACCGGCAAGGGCTGCTGTCTTCGAGTCCGGACCAATAAAGTGGTAGTTCATGAACGACAGCGATACGATGCCTTTATCGATATATTCCTTCATCAGTTCCGGCTTAACGTCCTGTGCGAACTGCTGGCAGGCAGGACATTTGAAGTCGCCGAACTCGACAATTTTCACTTTTGCGTCTTTACTGCCAAGCGTTGGAAGGGTTTCAAAATCAAATTGCGCTGGATCCGGCTTTGGAGCCAGTGCAAACAACAAAATAATCGCGACGATAAGGACGCCGCCCGTTGCCCACATCAACGTTCTGATTTTCTTCTGACGTTCTTTGCTGCGTACTCGTAAATCTTTACGGTTCTGCTTGTATGTCGATTTGCTTACTGCTTGTCCCACTCTAATTCCCTCCGATCAATATAAGTGCACAGATAAAGTTATTATACCTGCTCAACGTTAAATTAACATTAAGATTGCAAGAAAAAGGGAAAACGAAAGCCGGCAGACAGGATTGTGAAATCCCGCCCGCCGGCTTGTCCGAATGCTTATACCGTGAACCAGTTCAACGCTGCAACCTTGCTGTAGAACTTGAAGCTGTCCTTCGGAATACGCTCTTGCGTATCGTAGTCGACGTACGTCATGCCGAAGCGCATCGAGTATCCGAATGCCCACTCGTAGTTATCCATCAGCGACCATGCATAGTAGCCTTTGACGTTAACGCCGGACTCGATTGCACGGGATACCGATGCCAGGTGGGATTTGATATAACGAATACGGCGGTCATCGTGAACTTTGCCATCTGCGGACGGCTCGTCATTGTAGCATGCACCGTTCTCCGTGATGTAAATCGGAATATCGCCAAAGTTGTTCTTCAGGAACATGAGAGCGTTATACAAGCCTTGCGGGTAGTACGTCCAACCGATGTCCGTACGGTCCCAGCCCATGTCGACCTCTTCCCAATCGAACAGACCTTCGTTCGCTTTATATCTGCCGACCGTGCCAGTGTAGTAGTTTACGCCGAGGAAATCGATCTTCTGCGAGATGTCCTCCATGTCGCCTGGTTGAATCGGCACTTCAACGCCTTTGCCGCGGAACCATTCAACCAGCATCTCTGGATAATGGCCATGCATGACCGGACGAATGAACCACTCGTTCAACCAGCCTGCTTGACGTTCGCAAGCGTCGATATCCTCTTGGCGCGTGCTGTAAGGTTCACGCCATTCCATGTTCGGCACAATGCCGATCTGGCCGACGATGCCCATCTCACGGAATTTGCGAACCGTACGGCCATGCGCAACGAGCAGGTGGTGCGACACATTCGTCGCGAGCTGCAGGTCGCGGTTGCCTGGCGCATGATCGCCCAGGTAGTTGGACAGGAAAGATACGCACCATGGCTCATTGAATGTTGCCCACAGTTTGATTTTACCCTTCAATGATTCGAAAACGGTTTCGGAGTACCGAACGAAATGATCGATCGTCTCACGGTTATCCCATCCGCCACGGTCTTGCAGCGCTTGCGGCAGATCCCAGTGGTACAGCGTACACATTGGCTCAATGCCGTACTTCAGAAGCTCGTCTACCAAACGGTGGTAGAATTCTAAACCCTCTTGATTCACTTCTCCGGAACCGTCTGGAATGATGCGAGGCCAAGCGATCGAGAAACGATACGTTTGAATGCCCATGTCCGCCATCATCTTTACGTCTTCTGGATATTTGTGATACATGTCGCAGGCGACATCGCCGTTATCGCCCATGAATACTTTGCCTGGCGTACGTGCGAACGTATCCCAGATCGACAGCCCGCGGCCGCCTTCTTGATACGCGCCTTCTACTTGATACGAAGCGGTTGCCGCTCCCCATTTGAAGCCTTCTGGAAACTGTACAATTGCCATCTGTAACGTGTCACCTTTCCTATGACTTATTGTATGTGCAAAATGACCTTCCTATCAGTATAGTGCCAAAAGTCACAGCATCCTATGTGTTATTTTGCTGCTTCATGATGTGATTTTGTCACTCTATGGAGATTAATGTCGATGGTTCCGAATTGCCTTTCTCCTTCATAAGCTATGAGTGATGACTATTGGCAACCGTCTGTGTGGCGCGGCTTAGGGGAGGCGATGGCAGATGGCATTGAAGAACAACGAGAACGGGCAGCATTTCGACACGCGTACAGCCTTGTTTCTAGCTGCGGTATGCGGCCAAACCTATGTGCAATACGGCAGCCCCGACGGGGCGTTTCTTGTACCTGCAGGCTATCAATTAGCAGGCTCCTTCAAAGCGCAATCCTACGAGGATACACCGGAATATTTCGGCTTTGTACTGGAATCCGATCGCGCTGTCGTCCTCGCCTTCAGAGGCTCCGGCTCTGCTATGGATTGGGTGTCGGACTTTATCTCTCAACAAGTTCCGTACAAACCGGTGAAGACGTCCTGCCAATCGCATAAGGGCTTCACTGATATTTATATGACTTGCCGCGAGGCTGTTCGTGCAATTCTGCGAGCGACCGATCCCGACAAGCCGTTATTTATAACCGGCCATAGTCTTGGCGGCGCGCTTGCGACGCTTGCGGCTTTTGATATTGGGACCAATACCGGCAGAGAACCAATCGTCTACACGTATGGTTCTCCGCGCGTCGGCGATGTGAAATTCGCTCGATCCTATAATCGGACCATTAAACAGCACTGGCGGGTGCAAAATGAGTATGATATTGTGCCGCACCTGCCTCCGCTCGTCTATCGGCAGCCGAAGACGAAGAACATTTTCTACTACATGCATGTCAAAGGAGAAGTGAAGCGCTCCTTCCGCATGGGCTCTGTATCTGGCAATCATGTGCTTGGCAGCTATTTTGCCGACTTGGCTAAGGACGATCCGGCGTATGCCACGATGTTGTGCGAGGGGCCGCCGGGCTGGTGCCCGACGCCACCCGTTTAAGTCTCCCTAGAGGGAGATTCAAGGGGCGGAGCCCCTTGGACCCCGATTTAATGACTAATATCAGGGGCGCTGCCCCTATAACCCCATTGAAATCGATTTTCTCTACCCACCCAAACCCTCCCTGCAAGGGAGGGCCCCAAAGGGCGTGTGCCCTCTGGAC
>NZ_BTCK01000051.1:0-45708 GCF_033239625.1 Paenibacillus sp. CCS19 | reverse complement strand
AGAGATACTACGAGCAACTACAGGTCAGCTAAATTTGTGTCTACTTTCTTGACAGGGATCCAACCTGCGGCGCGCGATGCTCCATATGGTGCATTTCTGCACCTTATTGGCCCACCTGCGGCGCGCGATGCTCCATATGGTGCATTTCTGCACCTTATTAGCTCAACAGCGGCGCGCGATTGCTCCATATGGTGCATTTCTGCACCACATCGTCACAACCTCGCGCGCAACGCACAAAGGAGGCGCATCTATGCACCTCCTTTGTTGCACCTCCCTACTGCGCCGCGGGTCGGAGCGTTCCTTCACTGCGGGGCTCCGGCTTGCGGTTGACGTGGCGGTGCACGTTGAACAACAGCAGCGCGATCAATGCGCTGATCGTGCCGAGCAGGAACACCGCGTTAACGCCCCATAGGTCGAACGCGTGGCCGAACATGAGCGGACCAAGCATCCGGCCCACATTAGCCAGGCCGCCGTTGATGCCCATGTAGAATGGCGCATTTGCCCCAGTCCGCTCTGAGAGATAAGTTAGAATCGCGGGCAGCAGCAGCATTTCGCCGAATGTGGCGAGTACCATCCCTATCACCAAGTAAACATAGTGTGCATGGAATGCGAATATGAACAAACACGCAAGCAAGGTGAACAGCGAGCTGAGCAGCATTTGTTTGCCGATCGTATTCGCAAACGTACGCTTCATCCAGCTCGTCATCGGCTGGCCGAGCACAATGACGATGCCATTCACGGTCCAGAGCAGGCTGTACAAATCCATGCCAAGTCCGTTCTCCTCCATGTACGGCGCGACGCCCGTCGACCACTGCTGGAACGTAATCCAGTAGAACATCGAGCCAAGCGAAAGAAACAAATACAAATTAACGTTCCGCAGCAGCTCTCTGCGATTGTACGAAGGCTTGTCCTCTTCGTCCGTCCTTCTCATGCCAGCCTCAGCCTGCTGCTTGCCCGCCTTGTTCATCCCTCGTGCCACAGCAGCCGCACCATCTTCAGCAGCGGATGCATGATCCCCGTCACCACCGCCATCCCCCGACGCGCTTCGAATAAACACGAACAGAAAAACAGCAAACAGCAGCATCGTCCCGCCCGTCATCGCATACGTGAGCGAGAAAGACACCGCAGCGACGAGCCCGCCGACGGCCGCGCCGACCGATACGCCGAAGTTGTTGCACACGTACATCACGTTGTACAGCTCGCGGCGGTACGCTTTCCAGCGGAAGCCGACATAGGCATTCATCGCTGGCATGGCAACGCCATTGGCGAATCCGAACAGGCTGAGGCACACGATATAAAGCGGCCAGCTATCCGTCGCGGCGATCAGCAGCAGCAGAACCGCGGCGAGTACGAAGGAGCCGGCGATCATATTTTTCGGACCGATACGGTAATAAAGCTGCCCGCCCGTCAATTGGCCGAATACGCTGAACAGCGATTGAAAGAAAACGACCATGCCGGCGTCACCATACGACTGTCCGAGCACATTGTGCACATAGAACGTCGTCAGCGGCCACATGATCGCCATCCCGACCGAATTGACGAAACTAGCAGCTAAGAAATAAACAGCATCCCTCGGAAGCTTGCGCAGAGAGGACAAATCGAACGAAGGAAACAGCTTTCGAATGCGGAGCATGACAAATTCACCAGATTTCATCGTAGTCGTAACAGCATAGCGCAAAGCGCGATTCCCCTATTGTAACAAGCGCTCGCTATTCCGACAGCAGGAAATCATTGAGAATCGACGATCACTTCCGCAATCCGCGTTATCCCTTCCCACACATCGCCATCCTGATCAAAAATAACCGAAATCGGCGCATCGCTCCCGTTCGCAGAAGCTATCGCCACATTCCTGCGCAGCTCCTCCTCGTCGAACGATCCGTCCGCCAGATAGACAGGCTTCGTATGAATCGAATGCGCAGCTTGCGCACCGTAAGCAATCGCTGCCTCCTTCTCCTCCGGCAACATATTGCCAAAATCTACGATCGTGCGGATTCGACCGCCCGCCGCTTCCATAACCGCTTTCCAGTTCGCCAACGTTGCCGTCAGCTCACGGAAATTTTCGGTCACGACCTGTACGCCACGCTCCGTACCGTAACGATGCAGCCGCTGCAGCGAAGCGGCACTGCGTGCAATCGCTGCTGCGTCGCCGGTCCGCTGCTCGCCAGCAACAACGCGAACCGCCGCCGCGCCCAGCTTCTCCGCAATATCGATCCACATGGTGATGAATTGTTCATCAGCCGAACGTCTTACAGGATCCGGCGAAGAGAGATCACCATAGTCGATGAGCAGCGTATGAAGTTTTACATCGGCGTTTTGCAATGCCTCTCTCAACTGCGCAAGATATGCCGCGTCTAAGTTAGTCAAATGAAAATGGCATAGCTCCAAATAACGGAACCCCTTGTCCGCAACAGCTTGTGGAAGATCCAGCAGCGCGATCGCCGCGTCTCCCTCCTCTACATGGGTAGCAGGTCGGGAAGCCGACTCATCCCATACCGTCCAGTGGCTCAATCCGAGCAATCGATGCACACTCCAGCTGCTAAGCGATAATTTGTCTTGATTCAAAGGGGATTCCTCCTTGCAGATGTTGTTCAAAAAGTCCGCTTTCGATCACTTTTTGAACTCGCACTTATAGGTATGAAGCTTGGACATCGCCGTGATGCACCTTCAACCATCACTTTTTTTCAACAAAATGCACTTATCTGTACAATAACATCAACATAGTCCAAATGTAAGATCAGCGCTATGCACATTTGTAAGCAAACACTATGCGATTTTGCCATATGTTGCGCAGAACGATACATTACACATCGTTTATATTAAACAATTGTAAAACGACAGCGCCCCCGGCCAGAGATGGCCGAAGGCGCTGAATAATGAGAAAGCCTCTGCCGAGGCCTGCATTAGACATGCGGCCGCGCGTAGAAGTTAATAAATCGTCCGCCCCAACGCATCGTTGATGCCAGATTTGCGAAGATAATAAGTATTGATCCGATCGCGCCATTCTCTGGCATGCTCCGCCTGCTCCGCGAACCGATCCGCAGCCAGCTTGAACGTCTCGGCAGCAACCTGCCCCTCCAGCTCGTTCCAGCGCTGCAGCAAACCATCCGCTCGCTCCACACCTTCGAAGTGCGTATCATAAATATGCTGAATGACGGTTTTGCCGGAGTGCAGCACATGCGTGTAAGGAACGTGATGGAAGAACAATAGCAGCTCGTCCGGACATGTCTCAAGCGTGCCGTACAGCGAAGCATTCGGCTCTTGATACTGCCCAGCGTAGCCGGTTCCTGTCGCCAGCGTGCGGTCAACGCCCATCCCTTTATAATCGGAGAAATGGTACGTGCCCCACTTCGAGTACTCATACCCATCGACATCAGGACCGTAATGATGATTCGGGCTCACCATCCAGCCAACGCCAAGCGGCGCCGTATACGATTCATAGATGCCCCACGAGTCCATCAGCATGCCGATGACCGTCCGAACGACACGCTCATCGTTGCCGAACGTCAGACGCGTCCACTCTTCTGCGATCGCATCCGATTCCAGCGCCGGATTCCATGCCAGACGGCCATAGCCGTACAGGTTCGCCTGCGCCAGCGGGTGGCCCGTCCAATTCATATTATCGCCGATGTTGGATACAGCCGCGAAGCCGCTGTGTTTATAGCCGAACACCGAGCCGTCCACGACATGCTTCACATAAGAGCCTTCGCCCTTCGCATACGTATCGAAGTCGAGTACTTCCTTCCACTGCGGCACTAGATAGCAGAGATGACGGGCCTGCCCCGTGTACTCCTGCGCAATCTGGAACTCCATCATGCAGTTGGTTGCAGGAAGCGCGCCGAACAGCGGCGATACCGGCTCGCGAACTTGGAAGTCCATCGGACCATTCTTGATTTGCAAAATAACGTTATCCATAAACCGGCCGTCCAGCGGCTTAAAATGATCGTACGCCGCCCGCGCGCGGTCCGTCTTCCGGTCGCGCCAATCCTGCTTGCAGTTGTAAACGAAGCAGCGCCAGATGACGAGTCCGCCGTGCGGCAGCAGCGCCTCCGCCAACATATTCGAGCCGTCCGCATGATCGCGTCCGTAAGTGAACGGCCCGGGGCGGTTCTCCGAATCCGCCTTGACGAGGAAGCCGCCAAAGTCAGGAATCGCTTGGTACAGCTCGTTCGCTTTCGCTTTCCACCATGCCTTCACATCTGCGTCCAGCGGGTCAGCCGTTGTCAGCGCACCTGTCTCGATCGGTGAAGCGAAGTTTACGCTGAGGAAGAGCTTGATCGCATAACGACGGAAGATCGCTGCGATTCGAGCGATGTCCGGCAGGAAGGACTCCGTAATAAACAGCGTCTCCAGCCGATGCACATTCACGTTGTTTATTGTGATTGCATTAAGGCCAGTGGATGCAAGGAGCCGTGCATAATCTTCTACGCGGCTGAGATCAGACTTGATTGCATTGTTCTCGTAGAAAATCGACTGTCCCGCATACCCGCGCTCCACGCTGCCGTCAATATTGTCCCACTGATTCATCATCCGAATGGCATTCGCCGGACGTTCTACCACATTCAGCTCGCCGATCGAAGCGCCGATCGCAATGAGTCTTAATAGATGAAAGACTCCGTACAGCACGCCTGCAGGCTGTTCCGCGCCGATGGCGATAATGCCGCTTGCTTCGTCTGTCCGAATCGCGAAGCCTTCCGCACCTGTGTCCAGGCGCGCGCTGCTCTCGCCGAATACGCGCGTAACGGATGGATTGCTTCCGCTGAACGTGCCGATCGCGATACAACCGCGGCCGCTGTCGTTGTCGCGTGAGGAACGCGACGCCGGAGTAACGCCAAGCATCCGCCCAAGCCCGCGTTCAAGCTCCGCTGCAGCAGTCGCGATGACTTCCGACGTCTCCGTCGCGATAATACAGCCGAACCAGCGGCTAAGCGCTTGTTGTCTTTCCTCTGCAAGGGGCAGGTATTGCAGCCATGCCTCATATCCGATTGCGCTCATCCTATGCGCCTCCTCTCACCAGTTGTTTGCTGTTCTCCTGTCCCTCAAGCAGCCACAATATCGCCGTTACGCCGCGAGGATAATATTTGCTGCCAATAATATGGCCGGACAAAATCTGGTCGCTCCATGCCCAGTACGACAGCTCTTCATGAAGCAGCCATTCTACATGCGCTGCATCTGCCTTCTTGCCGCTCTCGTCCCATGACATGCCCAGCACTTCGCGGGCGATGAACTGGGACAGATAGATTTTGCTAAGCCATGAGTTATTGCTAGTGGATGACAGCTTCCAAGCGCCGTTCTCGAACAAGCAAGTGCCTGGTACGAGCACCGTCTCCAGATGCTGCTTCAGAGCGCTCAAATATGCCCCGAATCTGCCGTTTGGTTCAAGCGCTTCTGCGCAGCCCGAGAAATAAGGGAACACGAGCCCCTCGATCGCCGGAATGATGCGCGAATCGTTATTCTCTCCGATGACTGCCGGAATGTAGCCTTCCTCCGTCATCGCCGCTGTAATCGAAGCCGCACACTTGTCCGCTTGCGCGATCGCCGCTGCCGCAAGCGCATCCTTGCCAAGACGAAGGAACAACTTCTCGAGCCCAACATAAGCCGCCCAGCATTTGCCTGCCAAGTAAATATTGTTGCGCGACTGGCCGAGCGATACATCAAGGCTGTCGTACGTGGAAATTTCCGCGCCGCCCTGCGTCCGCGAGCTGTCCAGACCCATCATGCCATTGCGCTTCTCAGCATCTGGGTGGTCGCGGTTGACCATGCTGTCGAAGCACTGCTGAATGACTGGCAGCATCGCAGTCGTGAATGCCTCATCTCTCGTCTGCTCGATGTAGACGAGCGCGCAGCAGAGCCAGTTCACCAGCTCTTCGTGGCTCATAAAGGAGAAGCAGTCATCGATGCCAGCCAGCTCATACGCCGAATGATGCGGACGAGAGAACACATTCGCAACGCCGATATCATGCGTGAAGGCGATGCCGCCTGGATATTCCGTATCATCACCCGGCAACCGCGCCGTATCGTGATAGCTGTATCGGTTGACGAACAGCTCCAGCTCATTGCGCACCGTCCATGGGTTCAGGATCAGCTCGAAGAACAGCTGGTCCGCCGTCAGATCAAGCGTGTTCATCATCCGATATTCGCCTTCGTTGACGATCCAGATCGGATCTCCATCCGCATCCAGCAACTGCGTGCTGCCGTAATAGCTGTGAATGGCGTGCGCCAACATGAACGTCTGATCATTGGACAATTGCTGCGAAGCACGCGCAAGACGCGCGTCCACTTCCGTGCAAGCTGTCGTCAGCGCATCGAAGCGATCCAACGCGTACGCTGCAACCGATTCAATATTGCGGAACAGCTTCGAATAGTAATAAGAAGCATCGATACCCGAAGTCACAATGCCGCCGCGATAGAAGCAAAGTGCGAATTGGAACGTCCGCTTCTCGCCTGCAGGCACGCGCATGAGCAGCGCGCCGGTTCCACCAAGGCCAAACGAATAATTGTGCGCAAGCTCAACATCTAATATTCTTTCCATTTTGAAACCAAGGGCTGGCGTTACGTCAGCATCGCGCGATGCAATAGCCGTCAGACGACCTTGTCCGACACCTTGCAGGCGGCCGCTAGCCGAATCGCCTTCGATAATGCGCATCGAGCTGTACGGATCATTGCCTTCATAGCCGAAGAACGCTCTGCGCTCTTGCTGACCGGCCGTATTATCGATCGTCAGTTCCGCGAATACAGCCGGTACGATGGCTTCCTTCAAGTCAGCATCGTCGCACTTGCCTGGCTCTGGTACAGAGCGGACTGGCGAATAGAGGCGGAACGTCAGATCCCCAGCCTGCCACGTATCGGTTCCTGCTGTGAACGTACGCGTAATCGCTTTATCTTCGAAAGGCACAATGACCGAACGGGGTGGAGCAGAGACGGTCGTCAGTGGAATCACGACGCCTTCGGCGACTTCGATGCCTTCCTCCTTACCCTTTTCATCAAACTTTTCCACATCGTATCGAGCGCTGGCATCTTCCACGGCTTCGAAGAAAGGCAGTGCCTCGTATCGTTTGCCGTCGCGAGACTGCAGCCCGATGTAAATATTCTGATCAGCAGGCTTGCCCAGTTCAAGGCCGAAGCCCCCGCTTTTCCCTTTGAATCCAAGCGTGAAGCTTGCGAATGCCCCGATTGGAGCGTGATGTGCATTATAAAATGTATGGTTGGCTGACATGGATGCATCCCCTTTCAAACGCTGTCATTTGTCCCATACTAGCATGCAATACTTGATCAAGGACATTGACAAATCAGGCGGATTTTTACCCAAATCGCGCTGAATGCGTTATACTCGAAGATATTCGAAGATATCAGCTTGTCAGGAGGCGTCGCATCCATGTCAGCACCTTATCTCCCACTCGCGATTGGCAGCAGTTTTAAGGCGTTTATGTTTCCTAATGTGAAGACTACGGTTAATCTATATTTCGTTCATATGCGGCAAGTCGACGGCGATTGGGAATATCCCATGCATGAACATTCGCAGTACGAAATCAACTATTTGCTTGAAGGCGAGCAGTTAATGACCGTTAATGGTACGCCGTATATGCAGAAGGCAGGCGATCTGATCCTGATCCGTCCGGGCGAAGAGCATTCGAGCCGAAGCGCGAACGGAAAGCCCTTTATGTATTTCTGTCTTCATTTCAATATTGATGACCATCTGTTTCTGTCGCTCCTCGCCCGCATGAAGCAGGTGCTGTTTGCTAGCGGCGGCCAGCTGACGACGCAGGTCGTGCCCGTGCTGCACAAGCTGATCACGATCGCAGGGGAAGATGACGATGCCTCCATCGTGACAAGAATGCGGCTGCAGTCTGCCGCATTCGAGTTGTTCGGCAACCTGCTGGAGGCGCTGTCGCAGGAAGCAGTCAGCCTGTCAGCCGACAACTACGAGCGCTTCGAGCTGGCGAATCGGATTCGCAGCCGGCTGCAGACCATTGCGGGCCGAACCTTCAAAAGCAGCGCTGAACACGTCGATGAAGTAGGCGACAAGCATTACGGCATCGATGATATTGCCGAAGAACTCGGCATCAGCGTGTCGCATTGTAACCGCGTATTCCGCCATGTATACGGGCAGTCGCCGCGCGCTTATTTGTCCGAGCTAGTGCTTGATGAAGCGAAGCTGCTGCTCGCGGATCCGCAGCTGCCGGTGCAGACGATCTCATCTGTGCTCGGCTATCGTGACATCGCCCACTTCAGCCGTCAGTTCAAGCGCTGGACAGGCGTCTCGCCAAGCGATTATCGACGGCAGCAGACGACGACAAACTCGTGATTTTTAAAGCTGACACATAGAAACAGCCTCAGAAACCCGCTTGTGATTAACGGTTCTGAGGCTGTTATGCGTTGTCGTATTGTGTTCGGACTAGCACGAGGTTGAGTCTGCGCCGATCCTCAAACGTATAAGTGCTAACTATACTCGGTGCTCGTTGCTAGCAACTCGGTACTCGGTGCTCAGTACTCGGCGCTCAGTATTCGGTACTCGGTGCTCAGTACTAGGCACTAGGTGTTCGGGGCTCAGTCCCTGCTATGCTGACATTCGTGAACCTTGCTCCCTAATCCTCACCAGTCTAACGGACCCCAGCAACCTTATTGTCCCGATATCGTCTCATTCTCTGCGCTAACGGACTCAGCTAACCTTACACACTATGAAATTCGCCGTTTGCATAGATAACACAGCAAATAGCGCCTCTCAAGTCCGTTAGATTCCACACTAGGCATTCTCAGCACATTAGCGTCATCTCAGTCCGTTAGGGTTAAATCAGACGCATGAGTGACGGGGACGCTATACTGTTGCAGAAGTCGCAGCCGCACCGGACTGCCGCAGAGCAGAGACATTCATCATATAATCCCGCAGCTTCAACGTCTCTACTCCTGCTAACAGCACGATGCCGACACCGTGCGTATCGTTCAGCTGCCAGGAGAGCTGATCCCGGTAATAGTGCGCCGCGAAGGAATAGCCGGAGCCTCTGCATACGCCATACACGTTGCCGTGCCGATCGATGCAGCGACGGGTTAATCCGTCCCAGCCTCGAAGCGCTGCCGCTGTGAAACGTTCAGGCTCCGTGAGCCAGCCGAAGCGGACGCCGCGTGTAAAGCTGTAGATGAACATCGACGTGCAAGAGGCTTCCGCATACGAGGTAGGATCGGTTAGCACTTGATGCCACAATCCCTGCTCATCCTGCAGCCGGATGTATCCTTCGCATAGCTCACGGAACATGGTGAGCAGCTCTGGGCGTTGCCGATGCTCCTGCGGCATGACAGCCAGCAGCTCCGTCAGCGAGAACAGCACCCAGCCATTCCCCCTTCCCCACGGAACGCCATTGGGTTTATCGAACTTGAAATCATAGACGTGATGCATAATGCCGCGCTCTGGCATGAACAACCGCTGCTTGTACAATAGAAACTGCGACGCTGCATCATCTAGATAGGAGATATCGCCCGTCAGCTCGTAGTACTTGGTCAGAAACGGCGTGCTCATGTACAAGTCGTCGCACCACATCGTCTTCTGCATGAAGTCGGTCGTTCCACGCGTTCGATACAGCGCCCCCTCAGACGTACGGTCCTGTACATGCGTAATGTAATGCGCAATATGTGCCGCAGCGCCCTCCGCTCCGTGGACAGGGCGCCGTTTGTGCGCCTCCAGCATCGCTGCGCCGAACGAGCCGCAGTCATCCAGACTGTCCATCAACGACAATTGGTGATTAACGCCCGGAGAGCCCCACCGCAGCGTATCCTTCATCGCATACGCATGCATCGCTGAGCATTGTTCAATATGATCGATCGCATATTCGGTAAAATGCGGATTGCCGACTGCTTCGCCCGCTCCCATAATGCCGTACAGTGTTACGCCGAGCGGATAGTTCCATCTGCCGAAAATGCCATTTTCCAAATACGGTCTGACGAACGTATCGGGCCGGTCGATACGCCAGAAGGACGCATCGCGATGATCGCTATTCGAACAATAGTCAATCCGTGTAACATCCGATGCTGTCGGACTACAGCCTGCCGCATATAGCCCCCGATACAGCCATACCTCTCCTTCTGGCACACCTGCCACTGGGTATGGTCTCTCCAAACGGGCAAGCCCTCTGCTATCCCCGCCACACTGAAGTTCAGCGGTAAAGCCCCATTGACCGCCGCTGCACCGCGAGTGAATGACCAGCTCATGCCGGCCGAAACCAAGCGACAGCTCTACGCACCAAGCGCCTTCATCCAACTGGGTGCGAAATGTAGGAACACCATCGACGAACAATGTGAATGGTCCATTGTGCATACCGCTTAGTGTGATCGGCTCGTTGTCCGCGCGATCTTGATGAAGCGAAGCCCATGCGAGCGCCTCATGACCAGGTATATCGCTGCCGCTGCCGCCGTACAATCGAGCGAAGCAGCCCGCTGCCTGTTGCTCATCCGACCATTCCCGTTTCGGATGCCAGCTTAGGGCACGCTCTTGTGAAGGCGAAGCATCCAGCAGCTGCGCTTCCACGCTCGCCCACTCCTCCGCGCCAGGCACAGCCTGCCAGGCTTGAGGCTGCGGCTCGCTATAGGCCCAGCCCTCAGCACCGGCACGCTCCGGCAGGGGATGTATCGCATGCATCGGGAAGCCCTTCACGCTGCCAGTGCCGAAGATCGCCCCGCAGCCCGTTCCCGTGCTCACGCATTCCAGCACAATATCGTTCCAGCCCTGACGCAGCGCGGTTCGGAAGTATACTTTGCGATCAGGGAACACATCATCATTCAAGTTCGAAGTAAATCGTGGCGTCCCATTCACGAACACCCGTAGCGGACTGTAGCAGCTCACGGTGAATGGAAGCTCGCCGTCATTGTCGCTCCACACTTTGCCCCAAATATAGACATGCTGACCATCCGCTAACTCCGGCCAGATCGCCGCCAGATTCATCTCGTATCGGTAATCCTCGCCGCGCGGAAAACCTCCCTCATCGTACGCCCGATAGACGGGAGGAAGCTTCGGATGCGCTCCTGCGAACCGTCCGGCCACCGCAGATAGAATCAGCTTATCGTCACCTGCGGCACGCAGCGCAATAGACTCATGTTCTTCGAAATACCTCATCGCAATCCCGCCTCTCATGGAAAGTCGTTGCAAGCTAGTAACCAATGAACAGTAGAAACAGCACGTTCACACACGCTAATGGGTTGCCACAGCGCTTATTCGCTATGAAAGGCTTCTGTTCAAACCCTAACGGTTCTAGGAGAGCTTATTAAGTTAAAATTGAGTGAGGTAAGCTCCTATTTGGGCCAAATAACCTCATAAGAACCGTTAATGCTGGAAATGCGCTCTAAATCACCGAATAACCTCTGTGACATCCGTTAGACGTATGATGGTCATATCGCCGTGTTCTGCAGCCATTCGGGGGGCACCTATCACGGCCGCCGTGTTCTGTAATCAATCGGCGATCGCTAATCACCGATCCCTGATCCGTATCTATTAACAATCAACTGATCTGCCCGCCCGGATACAGCGTCGAGCTGTACAGCCGTTTCGGCTGAGCGATCGGCACGCCTGACGGTGCACTCGCCAGGTCCAACGGCTGGCTGGCAAACAGAACAGCGCGCTCATCATTGTAAATAATGACCTGCTCCGTTCCCGTTCCGAGCAGATCGGCATGAACGGCATAGCCGTCCGCCGGGAAATGAACGACTTCGTTCAGATGACCGTCATACAGCGTCGGATAGACGCCGCCGCCCCGACGATAAGCGAGTATGTAGTCAGGAGCATCTGCCTCCCAATGCTGCAGCGTCTCCGCAATGGTCAGCCAGCCCGGCGTCTTGCGTTCTTCCTTCCACAGCTCGCGGCCTTCCGAATCCAGCAGGAACAGCGCGTCCTTCCCTTGCTTGCCTGCGCCGTCGTCTTCGCGAACAAGTCGATCAAGCCCAGCCACCTGCAAGCCAGGCAGCTCCGGACGGAATCGGCCGAGGGCCACATGCTGCGATTCGACGGAACCTTCATATCGCCACAGCTCTTGTCCCTCCGCATCATACATAACCGTGACGCTTCCGCCGATCACAAGCTCCGGCTTGCCGTCCCCATTCACATCGCCAACCCAGATGCAGTCGGCATGGTCATCGAGATCGTGGCAGCTCCACAGCAGCTGCCCCTTCGCATCCAGCAGATCGTAACCCGCCATGACTTCATCGAGGCCATCGCCATTCAGATCGTACACCCATGGAAAATGACCAGGATTCCCTTCATGCGTCCACAACAGATTGAAGTTAGCATCCATCGCCCACATCCGATGATAACGATCCTTCAGAATGATGTCGGAAGCATGCGGCCCGCCCGTTAAATTGGCGATAATGATGCAATCATGCGCATGCTCGCTCGGCAGCTCATGAACGGCCTTGCGTTCGCCCGTCGCGCCGTCGAGGATGACGAACTGGCTGTTCATAACGCACAGCACTTCAAGCTTGCCGTCACCGTCGATATCATAGATTTGCACAGGGTAATCCGAGCCTTGGCTTCCCGCTCCCGGGTCAGGCGTACCTGTCTGCCAGAGCAGTTTGCCATTCAAATCATAGGCGGTCAGACATTGAACCTGATGCGGGATATAACGTACATCCTGCCGGTTATCCGGTTGAGCGAGCAGCAGCTCCATGCGCCCGTCTCCGTTGAGATCGCCGATGAGCATTTTGCAGCGTGGTCCTGCAGCCTTAATGTCGATCGATCCAATGCCAATTGCCGCCTTCTGATTTGCTCCTACCGTTGTCATTGCCGTTCGTCCCCCTGTCATTAACCGCTCTGAATGCTGCTATGTACTGTGCTCATGAAACTGTCCGTTACCATAAACCAACGTTGTTATTCCGTGCTATATCAGATATCAGTTACTGTCATCTCACTTATCTTTCAATAATTAACCGCTAATCTAACAACAACGACGTCTGCACGCCGCCCTTCGCCTCTACGATCGTACCGTTCACGTTCAGCCAGACGCTGCTTGCCAACGGATTGTAGACGAATTCCAACGAAGCCGAGAACTTCAACTGACGGAACGCCTTCATATAGTCCACGATCTCGATATTCGTCGCATACCAGATGTCATCTCTGCCGCCTGCATATTCGCAGAACTGTTCGATTACGTTCCAATTGTTATCGTTGTCGAACTCGTAGCTGTGCCCCCACACGTACATCAAATACAAATACTGCGACTTGTGCAGCTCCATGAACGCCTCGGCTTTGCTCATCAGATCATGCTTGTGATGACAGGTCGGCATCCACTCATACCAATCGTCCGGCATGCCGAAGTGGCCTGTCGACGGCACGACGCGGGAATATTCGATGCCAAGCACCGGCAGCGTCTCTTTGATCGCACGGTTGTACGAACCATTCGGATACGACATGCCCCGCACCGTATAGCCCACTAGCCGCTCCAGATTACGACGATCCTCCATTACCTCATACACGAGCGCTTCCTGCGGACTTCTCGCAATCGTCGGATGCGTAACCGTATGAGCCGACACTTCATGCCCTTCATACAATGCACGCGCTTCCTCTGCCCCAATCCGATTGTGCTGTCCGAACAGCCCCGAGTTCAGATGAAACGTCCCTTTAATGCCATTGCGGTTAAAAATGTCAACGAGCCGCCGATCTGCAATCGTCCCGTCATCGTAGCTCATCGTCAGCGCCTTGTGTCTGCCGCCTGGAAAACAAACCGTAATTCTCGAATTCATCTTCTGCCTCCTTACGATTATGGTCCATACACTTCTAAGTTCGAATACTCCGCAATCAACGGCGCCATCTGGCGAAATCCAATTCGTCCGCCGCCAAGCGCTGGTCCGCCAATTGTACCGTCGTCCTCCCAAGCGAGCAGCGGCAATCCGTTCACGGAGAACGTAATAGACGCCCCTCTCCGCACGAGCAGCAGCTCATAACAAGCGTTAACGTCGCTAACGTCCGGTATCGGATCAGCGCCCTGGGCGACCAGATGGAAGCCGTAGCTTTTGCGCAAATTGCAGGTATGAAATTGCCGTTCCTCTGGCCATCGCCGGCGAAAATAAGACAGATGGTAAGCATCCATCTCGCCGTGATGATACTGCTCATAAGGCCCCGTGCGAACGGGAAGAGCGGGATCGAACAGATCCAGCCCTCCCGCTCCGCGCGCCGCGAAGAATAGGATCGCAAGACCCGGTTCCCGAAGAGGTCGAAACCGCCAGGATAATGCGACATCCGATGGAAACTGTTCTGGGCACCAGAGGACGAAGTTCGCCTGCTGTCCTTCTTCAGGATCTCGGCGGCTCTCCAATCGCATGCGCCCCATCGGGAAGCTCGCAGCGCCATCGCCCTCCATAACGAATTCGCTAATGTCGTCAACGGATGCCAGCGGATTGCGATACAGCAGCCGCCAGTCTTCTGGAATGCCAGCCTTCTGCATCATCACTTCGTCCCCGTTGTTTGAGCCACTGCGGTATAGAGCGATTCTGGAAGAGCGTCTGCGATCAGTTCTAAGCTCATGATCGTGTTCAATGACCATTGCGCCGCTTCATTCGTATTGATCCAATCGATCTCGCGGAGCGGTCCGACTTGGCACACATCAGCCGCCTCTTCGAGCAGCCGAACGCGCGCGAACGGATTGCCGAGCAGTATCGACCAGGCCGTCTGCGCGGTCTCCTCATCCTTCCTTCTAGCCGCGCCATAAGCGACGAGCGCGATGCTGAGCACCGGATGCTCGAACCTTGCCGTGCTCACTTCTCCATTCGTGACAAGATCCTTCCGCTCCTGCGATAGATTGTAATAAACGCCGAATTCCGCCAGCATATCTTCCCATTCCGGATCCTTCAGCATATCCGCCATCTCCAGCCAGACTTGCGGTCCGCCCATGCAGATCGCCAGATGGCGGCCCCAGTTGTCGTCGCCCATCGGCGTAAGCTTGCTCGTCGCCGGATCATAACCGTACGTCGGCCCCGAGATAAGACGATATTTGGCCGCCTTGATGCAGTCGATGCCGGTCATGATTTTGTTCCGATAAACCTCGTCCTCGTACCGTTCCCAACGCGTCATCCAGTTCGAGCTGAACGCCGCCCAGTCCGGACCGACCCGAATATGCGTCGGATGCTCGTCAGGAGGAAAATACGCACGCATTGGATCAAGCGTCACCGTTGCATAATCCGCGTCCTTCACATCGTCCATCAGCTCGCCGATTCGCTCATCCGCCGTCAGGTAGTAATAATAACGATGCAGCCCCGCCATTGCGATGCGAGCTTCCTTGCAGCCGCAGCCCCAATGAACAACGTTGTGACGAGAACCTAGACCCGCATATTCGCCAAAATGATACACGTCGACTTCGCTCGTATGACGCGTCATCGCCTCCGCCATCCGGAAGATGTCATGCCGTCCGGACCGCAGGAACATGTACCACAGCCACATATTCGGCGCCAGCTCCGTATTCTGCCATGCGCATCCGCCTAGATCGTAATTCCACACATGCCGCACCGGATCATAGCTGTGCATGAAGTCGCCGTAATCCCACAGCCCGTACCAGCGGCGCTGCTCGACCTCTGCTTGGTAGAACGCGATGATGCCGTCCAGCCGATCCTCCAGCTCCGCCTTCGCCGCCGTGCTGCGGTCCGGCAAGCTCCAAATGCCGAAGGCGCCAGCTCGGCGATAATAGGCCGGCTCGCAGACGAGCAGCTCCGGCGATTGAGACAGCGTGAGCATCCCTTCCAGTTGTTCGTTATTCGGTGTGCTGCTTAAACACCAAATGTTAATTTCGTTTGTGTTCGCAACGCCATATGGCGTTGCA
Source organism: Paenibacillus sp. CCS19 (assembly GCF_033239625.1). Taxonomy (NCBI): domain Bacteria; kingdom Bacillati; phylum Bacillota; class Bacilli; order Caryophanales; family Paenibacillaceae; genus Paenibacillus; species Paenibacillus sp. CCS19. The sequence continues at coordinate 29,926 of NZ_BTCK01000051.1, read as the reverse complement.
CGCAGCTCTTCCGCGCCTTCATAAGAAGATTCCACATGCGTCCGCGTATCGTAATGACGCAGATCCATCGCTTGCACATCCGGCGACCAGAGCCATACGGTGAGCGACGCTGTTTGTTCGGACAGGCCTGTAACCTCCATGCCGGACGGATGCTTTTGCCAGAAATCGCGAAGACCTGCCGCAAGACCGCCGCCTTCTCCGCCAACGTAGCTAAGCCCCCCGGCTCTGCGCCCTTCTGCCGAACGCAGCCAGCTGCAGCCCTCATGCGTCCGCTTCGCGATCCGATAATGATCGGCCGAGTCCTGGACGAGCTTGAAGCCGTCCCATACCGCTGAATCATCAAGAAGACTTAGGAAATAACTGTCCTCCAACTCATCGAATTCAACCATCTCGCCCGCCGTTTGCTGCTCGAACAGCTCGCGGTATTTGCCCTTCGTCCTGCGCGTATGCAGCGTCTTCGGCGACTCGGCGAACATGGCGGAGTCACCCGCGAAACGCACATGCCGGTTATACAGCGGTCCGCGCATCGGGATGCGGAACGACACGCCAAGCCCTTTAATAAAGTCCTCATTCGGATTGCCGTCATAAAAGAACGTATGAACGAGCCGAATCTGATCCGATCCCGCATACACGTACATTCGAAGCGTAAAAGGAATCCACATCGACGAGCGGCCCGTCGAACGATGACGCCCGTCAAAACGCACGACCGCCCGAATCGGTCCCGTCTGTTCAATAACAGCCGTCCGAATGATGCCGCGGAATGGCTCCTCGCGTACGGTTCGTACGCCGGATACGCCGCTGATCGTCTCTTTCAAGCAGACCAGATCAGCGCCTTCGCACACTGGAAGCCCATCTCTCACGACCGATCGAATGAGACGATCGCCCTGCTTGTTCAGCGTACATACGATCATGCCGGTGTCGAGCGTAATCGTCTCGTCCGTCTCCGATACTGTTATCGCTGTCGAAGGCGGAGCAGCTGCAACCTCTTCCGACAGGCGGCGCAGCTCGAATCCGCCGTCCTCTATCCCATCAATAACAGCCGCATGAGCCGACCATTTGACACTTCCATCCGGCCAATAAGCCGCCCACCAGCTCTGCATCGGCAGTTGTTTATTGCTAACGTTGGATAAGAGCTCGAGCTTGTCGCTTCGCGACAGCTCTCCTTCCCGCCAAGGAATTCCCCACGTCACGCCGGCCGAAGGCAGCTTCATTACCCCTTGGCCGGCTGCATGCAGCCGATGCAGTGCAATGCTCGTCAATCCCGTCGTTTCTGTGGACATTATGACTTCATCTCCCTCGCTATGGCGAATGTTCCCCTTCATCGTATAGAAGCGCCTGCTTGCGGGCAATGAAACATTCTTGTCTGGCGGGCTGCGGCAGACTTGCACTTTATTGTCGGACTTGCTCTATTTTGCAATAGCTACGAGCTGCGGCTCATCTCCCGGTAACGGCTTGGCGTGATGCCCTCCGTCTTCTTGAAGATTCGGTTAAAGTAACTGTGTTGGTAGCCGACCTGCTCGGCGACACAGTTGATCTTCAGCTCCGATTCGCGGAGCAGCTCCTTCGCTCTCTCAAGCCGAAGCTCCGTCAGATAGTCGATAAAGTTTTTGCCTGTTACTTGCTTGAACATCTTGCTCAAATAGAACGGGTTCGTCCCGATATGGTCCGCGCAGCTGTCCAGCGACACGTCGCGCATATAATGCTGCTGAAGGTAGAGCATCGCCCCTTCGATCATTCGTTTCGTCTGGCTGTGCGACCGCTCGCCAAGCTCCTTCAAGAACGGAACAATGACTTTGTCACGGAACAGATCTGCGAGCCGCTCAGGTTCACGCATTTGTGACAGCTGCTCGTATAGGTTAGCCCCCTTGAACAGCCGTCCTGGGTAAATGCCGGACACCATAATCGCATGCTGCACGCTGCCAAGCAGATGAAGCATCCCCTGCTGCACATCGAATTCCTTCGCGCCTTTCACCGCCAATGCACGAATGAACGCATCGAGAAGACGGTTCGCTTCATCCTCTTGACCGGTGCGAAGCGCTTGCACGAATTCGCGCTCCAGCGTGAACGGATACGTAAACTCCGGCCCGTCCTTGCCGCTGTCATCCAACGCTTCGATATCGACAATGCCGTTGCCGCTCTCAACGCTTCGGTAGCCTGCTGCCTGCTTGGCATTCTCGAACGCCAACGGAATATCCGCAATGCGATGAGTCGGACGGCTGATGGCTATCGTTACCTGCATCTGCAGCATCCGATTAACCGCATCTGTCAGCTCTGCGCAATACGCTCGAATATTATCCTCATAGGACTCCTCATTCGCTACGACTATCAGCAGCGCTGCCGATAGATCATGGAAGTTGACCACGCTGCTCTGCTCGTAGTGGCGGGACGCCAGCTCTTCGATTACGTTTACTGCAGCAAAAGTAACGAGCCCCTCGTCCCCGTAGCGGAATTTGCCATCCATATTCGCAATGCCTGTCAACTGCACGTACAGCACGAGATACGTGCGACCCTGCACTTCCCACTTGTACCGCTCCATCCGCTTCTGCAGCTCCTGCTCGGAGTACGCGTAGAGATAACCCTGCAGCAATTGATGCAGGAAGCTCTCTTTGACCTGCGGAAGCTGCTCTGCCCATCTCGTGTGAAGCTCGCGGCTCTCGCTGCTGAGCAGTTGCCACTGCCGCTCGATCATCGCGAACTCGTCTTCCTTCTCTTCCGACATCGGCTTGCCTGCAGTGAGTAGCCGCACGAGACGGTCGATCGGCGAATAAATGCTCCGGGATGCAAGCCATGCAAGCACGGCTGCGATTAACAGCGCGCTGCCGCTTACGATCAGAATCAGCTTCGAGATGAACATGACCGGAGCTGTGATGGTCGAAATCGGCGATGCCGACACATAGCTCCACTCGTCTTGAATGCGGGAGAAGTGGCCATACGTGACGGTGTACGTCTTGCCGCCCCAGTCGAAGAAGAACGAGCCTTCGCCTGTCCCGCGTTTGTGCACGACTTCCGTTAAAGCGTTTACAAAATCGGATTCGGGTTCGCTTCCGATAGAGCCGTACAGCTCACCTGTATCTTTCAACAAGAACGTCTCGCCGTCATTATACGGCATCATCGTACGCAGCAATTCGCCGACCTTCTCGTGATCGAGTCTAAGCAGCAGCATCCCTACCGGCTTGAGCTGGCCACCTGGGACATGGTGTACGAGCGTCAGCTCCTTATCGTCCGGGTGCGCGGCATCGAATGCCCACTGCGTCCAATAAGTCTGACGATCCGATTGGAGCAGCCCTTGGTAAGTGTCCGACATCGAGCTCGCCTCTGAGAACTCGGGATCGAACAATACGGGTTGTTTCCCGTCCACGTACAGCTCGACTTTCTTGACCATCGTGTTTGAGCCTTGCATAACAAGCAATGTATTCGTAATATCGCGAGACCGAATGAAATCGCTGACGAAATCAGTATCGCGCAGCGTGTAATTAAATTTGGTATCAAACGCCCAATGCGATAGCATCAGCTCCAGATTGGACAGCTGCTCGTCCACATTATGCGCACGATGTTGAATTTGTTCATTGTGCATGCTCAGCAGCTCGCTCTCGAGCCGCCCCCCCGCCATCCAGTAAACGAGTGCGCCTGTAATGAGGCCCGGTATGCCGGAGACGAGAAGAAGTACGATCAAGCTCTTGCGATAAAAACGCCTCTTGCCGCCTGTTTGCCGGTTCTTGCGTATGCCCTGCCATGCCTTGAAGCGATTACCCATTCTCTCTCACCAGCCATTATTCTTAAAATGTAAGCGCGTTCTTCTAGGATAAAGGGACACGCTCCATTGAACAAGACCCAGATGACAACGATGTCATTGCAACATTTTGCGCCGTTTGGACTATTTTGGCGTGAACCCTTCTAAGTCCTCCCTCAATGGAGGATTCAAGAGGGTGTGCCCCCTTGGCCCCCCGTATTTAAGGGGCTTCGCCCCTTTAACCCCCTAAATTAAATTCTGGCTGCGCCTCTATAACTTCTTCATACCAATTTTCTCTACCCACCCAAACCCTCCCTGCAAGGGAGGGCCCCATGGGTTTCCAACCCCTGGACCCCGGAATGGAATGGTGGCCGGACAGAGGCGCTGGTTTGATACTGCGTGCCGGGAGTCGTGTGCCCCTGTGGGGCACAACTTTCTTTCGAGCTTAGTGGTGCGGGTATGTTATTGCGTGCTGGGAGCCGCGTGCCCCTGCGGGGCACAACTTTTGTTCGAGCTTAGTGGTGCGGGTATGTTATTGCGTGCTGGGAGCCGCGTGCCCCTGTGGGGCACAACTTTTGTTCGAGCTGATTGGTGTGTTTTTCATTACTGCTAGCTGGGAGTCGCGTGCCCCTGCGGGGCACAACTTATGTTCGAATGACTGTAACGAACTACAGCGTTGCTAATTGTCGCTATAAAGCTCGATATTAGTTGTAACGAACTCTACTGACGTTATTGGGTCGGAATTCGAGCCTCGTGCGAGAAAACAGATCATATAAGCGCATCTGAGTTCGTCAGAGTTCTTGAGAGCGAATTTGCTCCAAATAGCGTTCCTTGAGTTCGTTAGACGGAGGCGGAAGCTCGTACCCTGTGGGGCTCAGCTTTCCTGAGAGCGGCAAAAAGACCACTAGCTGACTGCCCATCGGGGCAGGTTGCCAGTGGTCTTGTTTCATTTGCCGGTCAAGGGTCGAACATGCTCCCCCGCGCTACTTCGTGATCATTGCTCTATTATTTGCCGCCGCTTGCTGCGTAGAGTTTGTTCATCTCGTCTACAAGATCGTTGCCGCCGGTTTTCTTCCACAGCTCGATCGCTGCGAGGAAGCCTGCTTCGTCGAGCTGGCCGACGATGTATTTGATGCGGGCGTCGTTGATGATGTTGTCCAGCTGAGGACCTTTCTGCGAGTAAACCTCCGAGATAAATGGTTCTGCCGGGTTAGGTACGATAAACTGCTCGTTCTCCTTGATCAGCGCCGTTTGCTTCAGGCGGAGCGGAGTCTGCTTCACAGTCGCCGCCGTCGTCTCAGGGATGAACGTCAGCATCTGGTTAAGTCCCTCTACTTCGGACTCCAAGAGCACCGAATCTTTGCTTGGTTCTACGAAATCGCCGCTCTTCGTATAGTGCGTGCCCTCAAGACCGAAGCTTGCCAGCGTCTGAAGCTCCGGCTCGCTCAGTTGATCGATGAAGCCAAGCACGCGCTTCAGCTCATCTTCGGATTTTACAGACGATTTCGGAATCGACAGCATACCAGCGAAGCCCGAGGTTGGCAGTGTATGCAGAGTGCCGTCTGCGCCCGTTACGCCGCCGACAACGTCCATAAAGTTCTGATCGTCCGGCACTTCCGTACCCGCTTCTTTCAGCGCTGCATGGATCTTATCGTCGATGCGAGCTGCCGTATCGATAACGTCAACGATGACGCCTGCCTTGTTGTTGACGACTGGATCGACCCACTTCGCCGAATCATACACCGCGAAATCTTGGTTGATCAGCTTCTCGTCGTACAGCTTCTTCATGAATCGAAGCGCTTCCATATATCCCGGCGTTTCGAACTCCGGCACCAGCTTGCCGTCTTGCACGCCCCACTTGTTCGGAGCGCCGAACCACAGCTTGATCGTATCGAAGCCGCTTGCCCAGCCGCCCGTCCACTTCACGAGTACCATGCCGTACGTATCGTTCTGGCCGTTCTTATCCGGATCCTTCTCCTTGAACGCCTTAAGCATGTTGTAGAAGTCGTCCACCGTCTTCGGCTCGCTGAGGCCCACGTTCTCCAGCCAATCCTTGCGGAATACGATGCCGTTACGGCCGAGCGGACGCGAACGGTACAGACCGTACGTCTTGCCATCGATGGAGGAGTTGTTCAGAATGACTGGATTCGCTGCACTCAGGAATTTGTAATCTTTCAGGTATGACGACAGCTCCCAGAATGCGCCGGACTTGGCTGCATTAACGAAGCTTGCGCCTTTCACATTATCGATATAGATGATGGACGGCAGCTTGCCCGATGCGAGCGTAATGTTGAGCTTATCCGAATACGATGCGTTCGGCACCCATTCGAAGTGAATATCGGAGTTCGTCAGCTTCTCGATCTGCGCAGCTACCGGACTGTCATCCTTCGGGAAATTCGTTTTGAAAATCGGCAGCATGATGTTCAGCTTGAGCGGATCCTGCTGCTTCGGCGTTTCTGTTTCTGTATTTGTCGCAGTATTCGTGTCTGTGCCTGCAGTTTCGGTTTGTTCGGTCGTGCTTCCCTTCGTTTCCTCATCCGAGCTGGAACCGCAAGCTGCCAGCGAACCAGCCACAAGCGTACCTACCAATACAGTTGCTGCGAAGCGCTTCCGTGCCATCACATTTCGTTTCATCTTAAGCGACCTCCCATAGGAATAGTTGTATCATATCGTAAAGCCGCGTTGACAGCTATCCTATCTACGTACAACGCGGATTTCACGCACAGCAGGCTCGGGGCATTAGCCCTTGACGGAGCCGAGAAGAACGCCTTTTGCAAAATGCTTTTGCAGAAACGGATAAACGAGCAGAATCGGTACGGTGCCAACGACGATAACAGCCATTTTGATCGACTGCTCCGGCGGTTTGACGAAGTTCGGGTCCATTGAATTCATGTCGCCTGCCGCCGCTTGCGACAATAGAACAATTTGGCGCAGCAGCACTTGCAGCGGCCACTTCTGCGGATCGTTCAAGTAAAGCAGCGAGGAGAAGAAATCGTTCCAATGGCCTACCGCATAGAAGAGCGTAAAGGTGGCCAGCACAGGCGCCGACAACGGAAGCACGATGCGAAGCAGCAGTCCGATCTCGGAGCACCCGTCGATACGCGCCGCCTCCTCCAGCTCCGGCGGGAGCTCTTGGAAGAAGTTTTTGACAATGATCAAGTTGAACGCATTAATGGCCCCTGGGAGCATAAGCGCCCAGTATGTATCAAGCAGATGCAGATCGCGAATGACGAGATACGTCGGGATCATGCCGCCGCCGAACAACATCGAGAAGATAACAAGATTAAGAACGAGATTGCGCCCCATCAGCCCGCGTTTGGCGAGTGCATAAGCCATCGTCACCGTAAATGCAAGGTTGACGAGCGTGCCGATCGTGGTCACATAGATGGAGACGCCGATGCTTTTCACAATCGTATCCGTTGAGAAAATGAACTTGTAAGCGTTCAGCGTGAACGTCTCGGGAATCAGAAATACCGCCCGTTTCGTCAGCTCCGCATCCGATGCGAACGAGCCTGCAATGACATAGAGGAACGGCAGGATCGCCGCTGCAGCGAACAGTCCGAGCACGACGTAGTTGAAGACGTCGAAGGTGACACCTGCGGGAGTCCGGTATGTTTTGGCCATGATGAGCGCCCTCCTTTCTGTTGTGTAATGGCTTCTGTCAGTACAGTCCCGATTGGCCGAAACGCTTCGCCAGCCAGTTCGTGCCTAGCACGAGGATGACGCCTACGACCGCCTTGAACAGGCCGACCGCCGTACTGTAGCTGAAAGCGCCTTGCGTAATACCCATCATATATACATAGGTATCGAACACTTCCGCATTCTCTCGGTTAAGAGGATTGAGCATGAGATAGATTTGTTCAAAGCCGTTGTCGAGCACGTGGCCCATACGCAGGATGAGCAGAATGACGATCGTACTGCGGAGTGCCGGCAGCGTGATATGCCACATTTGTTTCCACCGATTAGCGCCATCCACGATTGCCGCCTCATATTGCTCTACATCGACGGCCGCGAGCGCAGCGAGGAATATAATGGTGCCCCAGCCGCATTCCTTCCAGATCGTTTGAATGATAATCATCGGTCTGAACCAGTCCGGACTCGTCAGAAAATCGATCGTTTTGCCCGTGTGGGCATTCAGCCATTCGTTGACGACCCCGCCCTCCGTTGTCAAGAACACGTAGGTCAAGCTGGCTACGATAACCATCGAGATAAAGTGAGGAACGTAGATCAACGTTTGAACCGCCCGTTTGAACAACGCGATTCTGATTTCGTTCAACATAAGCGCGGCGATGATCGGCGCCGGGAAGAAGAACAGTAAGTTGTAAAATGACAAGATCAGCGTATTGCGCAATAACATGAAGAAATCCGGATTGGTGAAAAACAATCGAAAATGTTCAAACCCGACCCAATCGCTCTTCCAGAACCCGAGAAACGGCTGATAGTTCTTAAAGGCGAGCAGCACGCCCCACATCGGAACGTATTTGAATAATAGAAAATAGATCAGTCCCGGCAGCAGCAGCGCGTACATCCATTTGTCACGCTTCAATCGACTCATGATGCTTGGCCGATAAACGGAGGTGCGCTGAGCCGCGGCGGATGTCGTTACAGCATTGTGCTTCATCTTGGTTCACCTCCTGTGAAAGTCCATCCATTGTCCATTTCGTGGTGCAGCCTCAGTATGCTTCGACTCGCTCCTTGCCGGCAATTAGACATTTTGGAATGGGGCATTTGTGCATGCTTTGCACTTTATCTCTGCCTGTTCGGAAGGCGTTCAAGAAAGTGCAATTGCCCGCCGCTGCGGGGTTCGTTACATTAGAAGAGGCATGTTGGCACTGCAAAGACAGGAGGACTTGACGATGAGTGAGAAGCTGTATCATGGGACAGCCTGGTACCCAGAGTTGTGGGACGAAGCGGTCATCTTGCACGATATTGCCAAGATGAAGGAAGCTGGCATCAACGTTGTACGACTAGGTGAATTCGCTTGGTCGACGATGGAACCGACAGAAGGCGCGATCGACGTCAGCTTGTTTGCAGATGTGATCACTAGACTTCACGCCGAAGGCATCGATACGGTCATGTGTACGCCGACAGCGACACCGCCGATCTGGCTGACGCATCAGCATCCGGAACGGCTGCATGTGGATGAACGCGGTGCTGTCATGGGGCATGGCTCGCGTCAGCATATATGCACGAACAATATGGAATTTCGGCGGCGGGCGGCCTTGATTACAGAAGCGATTGCCGCTAGCGTCGGTGGGCTGCCGGGGCTTGTTGGCTGGCAGCTTGATAATGAGTTCAAGGCGCATGTGGCAGCTTGCCACTGTCAGAGCTGTCTTCATCTGTGGCAGGAGTGGCTGGAGAAGCGGTACGGTACGATTGATGCGTTGAACGAGGCTTGGGGATCGGCGATCTGGAGCCAGCAGTATGAACGATTCGATCAGGTGCCGCACCCAGGACCGACGCCGTTCCTGCACAATTCGTCGATGCAGACGGCCCATCGGCTGTTCAGTATGTCCAGCATTGCGGAATTCGCTGATGAGCAGGCCGGAATCATTCGTCGTCACTCATACGCGCCGATTACGCATAACAGCAGCGTCGCCTTCCACGTCGACAATGAAAGGCTCTTCGAACAGCTGGACTTCGCTTCCTTCGATACTTACGCAAGCGCGGAGAATTATGCCGCTTATCTCATCAACTGCGACCTATTCCGCAACTACAAGCCGGGCCGCGGCTATTGGCTCATGGAGACGAGCCCCTCGTACAGCGGCTCGCTTCAGAGCGCTGCCGTTCCGCATCCGCAAGGTTATGTCGCCGCCGAGGCTGTCGCGGCGTATGCGCTTGGCGCGGATGCGTTCTGCTATTGGCATTGGCGGCAGCATCGCAGCGGCTGCGAGCAGCCGCATGGCTCGGCGCTGAGCGCTTGGGGCAAACCGACCGTTGGTTGGACGAATGTGCTCGAGGTTGAGCAAGCAAGACGAATGCTTGCCCCGCTGCTGCTTGGTTCACGACCGGCGGTTGCGGAAGCTGCGCTCGTTTACTCGGATCGAGCGAAGGCATTCATGGCGACCGAACCGCTCAAAGGAATGAACTACCGAGGGCTGTTGACGGGCTATTATGGAAGGTTGCTGTCGATGGGCATTCACCGGGATGTCGTACCTGAAGGAGCAGCGCTTGAAGGGCGCAAGCTGCTGCTGACGCCATTCCTGCCTTACGTCAGTGAAACGTTCATCGATAAAGCGATGACGTTCGTGGAACAAGGAGGTGTCTGGATCGTCGGGCCTGTCACAGGCGGACGGACGAAGGAGCATTCGATCCCGACAGACGCAGCGCTAGGCAGGCTGGAGCAATTGGGCGGAGTCGAAGCGGTCTTCTCCTATCCGCTTGATGGATCAGGGGCTGTCGGCGAAGCCTTCGGTGTGAGATCGCCGCTCGGTATGTGGGGCACCATATTCGAGCCGCGGGACGGAGGCGCATGGTCGGTCGGAAGCGTTACGGAAGGCTTGACGCCAGGGCTATCGTTCCTAACGGAGCAGCGCGTCGGCGACGGTTTGGTCGTCATGCTCGGCGCAATGCCGACTGGCGAAGAAGGCGACTTGATGCTTCGCACCATGTTGGATCATTATGCTTCTCGCGCTGGCGTTGCGCTTCGCGCAAACGCCACCTCCGGTACACTTGTCGCACCGAGGGTCGAGACCGACGGACGCCAGCTATGGGTCATCGTCAATATGGATGGCCGAGGCGGTACGGTTACCATTCCGAACGGTTCGGTCGATGCCATTACCGGTGAGCCGATTGCAGCCGGGCCGCTCGCGGTTGAACGCTATGCGTACCGAGTTGTTCGGCTGTCTGCTTAAACACTGCAGCATCTGGCCAGGGATATGATCTTCTACCTCCTATTAATAGGGCTCGATCACTACAATGACGTAGAGATCGAGCCTTTTATTGATTCATATCCACTTTGTTGCACCCGTTCGGACAGGAACGTGTGTTCTGGACCGATTTTCCAAGATCGAGACTTCAGTACATTGGCTGAACCATCATTTAGGCGGGTAGTCTTACTGTCAAATGTGACCATGGTTCAACCTTACAATAGGTGCAAGGGCCAATTCACAGCCGCACCATATTGTGGTTATCTAGGTAATGTCGAATGGGAGCAGGAAACTAATGCTTTCGACGCAAAACGATCGGCACATAGATGATGGGGGTTGCTCGAATTGAAACGTTGGATCGCAATTGCATCGATCAGCGCGATGCTGGCAGTTAGCGGAGGAATCGGCTTCGCGCCAGCTGCGCAAGCGGCTACAGCTGTCGTATTCACGGATATTGCGAAGCATTGGGGCAAGACAACAATCGAAGACATGGTCACAAGAGGCATATTGGATGGCTATCCGGACGGGAGTTTTCGGCCCAACGACCCGGTGAAGGTCGATCAATTTATCAAAATGCTCATTCTATCCTACTCCGATCTTCTTCCGAACGGCGAGCGAAGCTGGAAATCAACCTTCCTCGACTCCTTAACCGAGGAGAATCGGACGATTATTGCGCAGGACTATCGCTACTATAACTTCAAACCAAGTACGGCAGGCTATTGGGCTAAGCCTTTCATCGATATCGCAAGCGACTTGCATTTTCTGAACAAAAGCCGCTACAGCGATTTCCAGGGCAACATGACGCGCGAGAATGTGGCTGAGGTGCTCTATTACACCCTTCAAGAAACGGAGTATCTGGAGGATGAATCCTTCAGCCGCTCGGTTGCCCAATCGTACGGCGATCTGACGAGCGCGTCGGATCGTATGCAGAAGTTTATCGCAGAGGTGTTGGTGAAGGGCATCATGCAGGGCTACCCGAACGGCAAGTTCGGCGTTGGCGACGTCGTGACGCGGGCAGAAGCGCTCGTCATTCTGAATCGACTGACGGATACGAGCAAGCGGATTCCAATGCAGCCTTCCGCGGACAAGCTGCAGCGTCTCGTTCCTGCTGCCGGAGGCGCCCAGAAAGTTGTCGTATTCCCGGACAAACGAATGTGGGACATGTATGATGTCCTTCTTCAAGCAGGCAAGCTGCGCGGCAGCAACTACGATCTGCAAGGAACCACGCTCCGTCTGTTCAAAGACGGCATAGAGAAGAAAGCGGCGCTCGACTCCACGACGTCAGCCAAGACGACGCCGGAGACGTCCATCTGGCTCGACACCGAGTACAACACCTATGGCATTACCGTCGTGCTGCGTGACGGCACGCGGGCGCGTAACAAAGAGTCCGTCACCTTGTTCGCCAATACGCTGTTCGGCTATTATGCCAGCGCCTTCAACCAATGGTTCGATGCGGTGTGCACGGAGATCGAAGCTGGACGTCCGCTCGCCTCCAAACAGATTACGGTCGGCACCGATCATGTCAGCCTGCTCGTCGACAGCGCGGCGAAGACCGTCAGCTTCTCGATTGCCGCGATCAAGCAATAAAAAGTTGCGAAAAAATAAAATGCCCGGCTCTCTGAGAGCTAGGCATTTTATTATTTTGGCCTATGTTATACAGGTATTAAGTACTAGAACCACTGCGAGCCAGCCGATTGGTTAGATATTCCTGCACCACCTGCAAGCCGACCTCTCCTTAAGTCACGGTTTACTTCAACGTCGGATCGGTAATATAGATATTCCCCGTCTTGCTGTCCCACTTCACGTCTGCACCAAGGGCTTCACTGACGAAGCGAAGCGGCACCATCGTTGTACCTTTCTGCATAAAAGGCGCCTGAAGCAGCGTAAAAGGCTTGCCATTCAGCGTCGCACTCTTGCTGCCGATCGTAATCGACAACTTCATCGTCCCACGCTGTGCGTTAACCTGCTGCCTCGCTTGTTCCCATACGACATCCGCATGGAGCGCTTGGAAAATGCTCCGCATCGGTACGAATGTCGTACCGCCGACGATGACCGGCTTTGCGCTGAACGTTTGTGCAGTACCGTTAATGAACACCGTATTGCGCAGTTTCGTATTAGGCTGAGTCGACGTCGTACCGCTTAAACCAGGAGATGTCGAAGAGTTAGCTGGCGTGCCGCCATTCCCTGCCGGACCGCCGCTGCTGCCTGCTTCCTCTGCCGATTGTCCTTCCAGCATAATGCCATTGCCATCATCTGTGCGGATCACGGTAAATTCACGCTTCGTATCGGTCACGACAAACTTAATTGGTTTGCCCTCCTGATAGTTGCGATCTAGGATTGCTAATTGGTATGTACCCGGCGCAAGGTCATAGAACTCCGCGCTGTCGTACATGTTCGTCATTCCCTGCTGATCCAAGGTTAGGAGGCGATAGATGACGGCTGTATGAGTGGGCTGGCCATCCTTGCCGACGAACTTGACCGTAACGGGAGGATAACTCATCTGCCAATTAAAGTCCTGCTGGTACGGTTTAGGACTAATCCATTCGCCTGTATCCAGCGTCTGGAACGGATATTTATCCGCGGTCATCAAGTAGTCGCCCTCTGGTACATCGTAGAAGTACGCCTCGCCTTGTGCATCCGTCGATGCCGTGATGGCAGCCTGCGTTTTCAAATTGGTCAACTTAACCTGTGCGCCGTTAATCGGCGTGTTGTTCGCACCGTTGGTCAGGACAAAGTGAATGGCGCCGTCCTTCACCGTCTTCATGACCATCCCCATCCGCGTGATCTGTCCGAACAGAAGCATCGCTTGGCTGGATGAGGTCTGATAGCCTTCCATCTCGGCTCTTACGGTATAGATGCCTTCCTGCGCAACTTCCAGCGCCGCTTTCCCTCTGCTGTCGGTCGTTCCCGTTGCAGCAACAGCGCCATTGGCATCTACTGCACTCACCTTGACGCCAGCACTCTCGCTGCCGTATTCCCCCGTCAGCCGAATTTCGAACATACCGGTCGTCGCTTTCACATAAGAAGGATCCGGGACGATCCGTTTATTCGTCGGTGTTCCGCCTTGATCGACCAATGCAAAGATCTGAGCCGGATAGTTCGGATCAAGCGAAGTCTGGTAGCCAGGCTCGCTCGGATTGGCGAATGTCTCATAAGAGTTCACGTAGACTGTACCGTTGGCACCGACTGCTACAGTAGGGTTGATGCCTAGGAAGTAGGAGCCATAATCGAGAATGGCGGTTCCATAATGAATGGCCTTCCCTGTTCCTGCAAAATAAAGCCACTTCAAATTGCCTGCTGCGTCAACCGCATAAACATGCTCGTCATAGCTGCCGAAATATACCGTGCCATCCGGCGAAATAACAGCTTGTCCTACGCCGCCGGCCGTTGGCACCGACCAGATCAGCGCACCGTCCGCCGTGTATGCGTTCATATTGCTGCCAACACCAGCGTAGATGGTCCCATTGGCACCGATTGTGAACGAAGACGCATGAAGATCGAGAAGCTTAAGTTCCGTACCATCGGCTGCATTCACAGCCAGATACCCTGCGTTGTTCAGCGAGTAAACCTGTCCGTTCGGCGCCGCATAAGGGTACAGACCGGATTTTGGATAAGACCACTTCACCTTGCCGTCCGTTCCTATTGCGCATAATCCCTGCGTGCAGGTCGAGTAGACCGTGCCGTCTCCCGCTACTGCAAGCTGCGCGGTCTGGCCGTATTCAATATTTGCAACCTGAAGTGACCATTTCATCGTACCGTCCGGATTGAAAGCATACAGCTTGCCCCCAAAGTCACGAACATAGATCGTGCCATCCGTCGACACAACAGGCTGGGAACTGACGAGCGAGCCCGTCTCGTATTTCCACTTCATCGTGCCGTCAGGCTTGACCGCCACCAAATAGGACATCCGATCTTCGATTGCAGTCATCGGACTTTTAGGCATGAATGAAGCATAGATCGTACCGTCCATGCCGACCGCAGGTTGTGCATCCGCATAAAACCCGCCGCCCGGTATATTGAACTTCCACTTCATCGTCCCCGCAGGCGTCATCGCGTAGAGATCATCGCCCCCAAGGTAGATCGTGCCGTCGGTACCGAAGACAGCAGGATGATTGCTGTTCGCCCACAGCTTCCACTGCTGGACCGGATTGTTAATTCCCGCTCCTTCGGCGGCTTGTGCCTCTCCTGTTAGCGGCGGTACCATCGCAGCTAGCAGCAGCAATGCCGTTACAATTAATAATAGTCTTCTCACCGTGTGTCTCTCCTTCTAGTAATTTCCCATCTTCCAAAACACTATGAAACAGTATATTACAATCTAGTTCTTTAATCATGGAAAATAAATGAAAAATCAGTTGTCGATTATTACTTCATTATCGATTATCATATAGCTTCCCACCAAATAGCACGACAACAAGAAAGAGGATGGCGCCCCTAGCGCTATCCTCTTTCTTGTTGCATGGTGAAGGCGAAGATTACTTCCCGCCTGTCCACACCGCTTTGGTATAACCAATGCCAAAACCGGCCCTCTCCATATTGTTCTGGCTGGTAGAAGCATATGCCGCTTGGCTGACGATAAGCTCGCATTGTGAACGAGCAGCGTCATAACAACGTTTATGTAAGAATGCCGTCTGCAGCCCGCGCCTTCTGAATTCAGGAACAGTCGCCGCGAATGTATACGAGGCCGTGCCTCCATGCATGTACATAACTGCGACGCCGGCAGGCTGGTCGTCCACGAATCCGATATAGAACCGCCATCCTGGCCGATCGAATAGTACCCGATTGTTATCCGCAACATGACCTGCACCTTCAACATTTAACCCTGTACCTAGGCAATGCAGTTTCCCATACAGTTCGAATTCGTCAGCTTGCAGCTCTCTTATCGATATTCCTTCAGCATAAACAGGCTCATCCATACTCGGCACACCGTACAGCGTCGTATGGAACCCGCTATGGCGGAAGCCTCTGTCCGACAAATAGGTAAGCAGCTCATTAGACGAATTCGCTGGGGTAATCTCGAACTGGAATGGCCTGTTCCGTTCACGGAAGAAGCTGATGATCGGATCCACATATTCGATGTTTTCCGAACGGATGCCTTTGACGGTATTAAACGATCCCCATGGCATCTCTCGGACATAGAAAACTGCTGAACTGCCGAACTTCAGTAGCTCAGCACCCATCGGATTGCCTTCACGCGCCGCAATCGCATCAATCCGTGAAGACATGAAATCGATCTCGGATTGCTCCATTTTCTCGGCTAACGCCTTCGTTATGACAGGCCGCTGCATGCCATCGCTCCTCTACTTATAGCCATGATGAGCTGCTGCACTCTCCCGACCCTAAGCAGCCGATTCGGAGAGTAATGCGGCTCATGCGGCGTAATCTTATCGTATAACACCATACTCGGACAACCTCGAACCCGTCAACCATTGCGCAGGCGGCCGCGCCCATCCTTGGCGGATGACCCTTATTTTATGAAAACAGACCTCCCTCTTATATGATATTTATCATATATTCAACTTGACGTTTATGACTAAAACGGCGATTCCCTCCCCATTATAATGAAGATAAAAGAACGCTATCTATGACATTCAACGACGAGAGAGCTTCAATTAGGAGGAAGTACCCGTGGATCCGATGAACATTGCAGAACTGAAGAAACATTCCGCTCCCTTTGCAAGAACGAACACCAAAGCCAGCATTCGTCAGCTAACCAACACCTTGCTGCCGTTTCTGCTGTTGTGGATTGCGGCGTATGCGAGCTTATCCATCTCATACTGGCTGACGATACCGATCACGATCGTTGCAGCAGCTTTTTTGATCCGAACATTCATTATTTTCCACGATTGCTGTCATCAGTCGTTTTTCAAGAGCCGCAGGGCAAATGACTGGCTGGGGAACATTACGGGCATTCTGACGCATTTTCCTTATGAGCAGTGGAAGAACGCGCACAATATTCATCACGCGACAAGCGGCAACCTCGATAAACGAGGCGTCGGCGATATGTGGGTGATGACCGTGGACGAATATGTCGCTTCCTCCCCTCGGATGAAGCTGGCTTACCGGCTGTATCGGAATCCGCTTGTCTTCCTAGTGCTGGGCCCTCTGCTCGTCTTTCTAGTTACGTATCGCAAGAACCGTCCTGGAGCGAAACGCAAAGAGAAGCTTAATACGTATTTAACGAATGTTGCAATTGTCGTCCTGTACGTGTTGTTAGGCGAGCTGCTGGGATGGAAGAACGTAATCCTTGTACAAGTTCCTATACTTTGGGTTGCAGGAACGATGGGGATTTGGTTATTCTATGTTCAGCATCAATTCGAGGACTCGTACTTCGAGAATGACGATGAATGGAGCTACGTGAAGGCGGCTGTCGAAGGAAGCTCTTATTATAAGCTCCCCCGATTGCTGCAATGGATAACGGGCAACATCGGTTACCATCACGTGCATCATTTGAATCCGAAGGTGCCGAATTACAATTTAGAGAAAACGCATCTGGCCATTCCGCCCCTTCAGCAAGCGGTGACGATTACGTTTCGCACCAGTCTGCAATCGCTTCGTTTCCGGTTATGGGATGAAGAAGCGAAGACGTTCATCGGTTTCCGCGAGCTAAGAGACTACCGTAAGAAGCAGGCTGCTGCGAAGACGGAGCTTGGTCGAACGGGCTGAAGCCTGGGGTCAGCGTTAAAGGTGGACCAACATGGCAAAGTGGAGTTCGAATTTGTACAAAACGACGGGGCTTAATCCGTTCATATGGGCAATCCTATTCATATTGCCTTTCTATTATATTTTTCGTACTTCTTCCACGGCGCATACGGCCGCAGGAATTACGCTCATTATTCTGTTCTTCGTCTCGTATGCACTCGTATTCGTAACTAAGGGTTGGAAGCTCTACGTCTGGTCAGGCGTTCAGATTGCCATCTCCATCGCCATGACCATCCTATTCGGATTCGTATACTTCTCGCTGCTGTTGGCGTTCGTCATTGGCAATATTATGAGCAAGAAGGGCTTCATTACGTTATATGTCGTGCATCTGACGATCACGATCGCCATCATCGATTATGCAATTATTGTCAAGAATCCAGTCGTCATCAGCCAATTGCCGTTCGTCTTAATCTGCTTGATCATGGTGATCCTGCTCCCGATCTCCAACTACAATCGCAATAAGAACGAGCGGTTGCAAGGCCAGCTGAACGATGCGAACAAGCGGATCTCGGAGCTGGTGAAGCTCGAGGAACGCCAGCGCATTGCAAGAGACCTGCACGATACACTCGGTCAGAAGCTGTCGCTGATCGGGCTCAAGAGCGACCTTGCCCTTAAGCTGATGAACAAGAACCCTTCGCAATCGATGGATGAGATGAAGGAAGTAAGACAGACGGCTAGAAACGCACTGAAGGAAGTCCGGCAGATCGTAACGCAGATGCGCGGCGCGAAGCTGACGGAAGAGATCGTCCGAATCGAGCAGATGCTCCGAACTGCACGTATCGAACTGGTCGTTGAAGGCGACCTTGAACCGAAGAACCTATCGCTGATGAACGAGAATGTATTGTGCATGTGCCTGAAGGAAGCGGTCACGAATCTCGTCAAGCACAGCGGGGCTTCTGTCTGTACGATCACAATCCGGCCAGATCGTCTGGCCTTAGTCGTTATCGTTGAGGATAATGGAATCGGGATGACGCCGCATGCAACCTATTCCCGAGGCAGCGGCCTGATCGGAATGAAGGAACGTCTCGAGTTCATTAACGGCAGCCTCGATATGGGCGAAGGACCTGGAACCTCCCTTGTCATGACAATACCGAATACCCATCCGAGAGAGAAGGCTTGAAGATGATTCGAATCGTGATTGCTGAAGACCAACGAATGATTCTCGGCGCTCTCGCTGCTCTGCTGGATCTGGAAGACGATATGACGGTCGTCGCGAAAGCGAGCAACGGCGAGGATGCCGTCAAGCTGGTGCGGCTCCACCAGCCGGACGTCTGCATACTCGATATCGAGATGCCGCTGAAGAACGGCTTGGAGGCGGCTGAGGAGCTCTCCGCACTATCGCTGAATTGCAAAGTCGTCATCCTCACGACGTTCGCTCGTGCCGGTTATTTCGAGCGGGCGATCAAGGCAGGCGTACACGGATACCTGTTGAAAGACAGTCCTAGCGAGGAACTCGCGAATTCGGTCCGCATCATCGTTGGCGGCCGACGTCTGTATGCTCCTGAATTGATGGACGAGGCCTATGGCGAGGAGAACCCTCTTACCGAGCGTGAGAAGGCAGTCCTTGCGCTCATTGCCGACGGCAAGAGCACGAAGGAAATTTCGAAGGAGCTGTACATTACTCCCGGCACGATACGGAATTACATCTCCGTCATCCTCAACAAGCTTGGCGTCGGCAACCGGGTCGAGGCGATCAAGCATTTTAAGGATAAAGGCTGGTTTAAATGAACGGCTGTCATGAAGAATACTATAGACTTGTAAAGTCCGCCTCCAAAGGTGGATTTTTTGTTGTTTATCAAGATTCGAGGCTTGCATAAATGGTGGAGGAAAGGAGCGGTAATAATCATGAGGAGTCTTTCATAAAGTTGAGATGCTGATAACCGGAGCCGTTAACAGGAAAGGCAAGGGAACATTCCCTTGCCTTTGATCCGTTAGATGTATAGAGAGCCTATCAGTACTGACCAGACATGCCGCGATTAGCGGCGTCCTGCTCGGCAAGGATCTCCTTATCCTCCGCATTATCCCTCGTCACTTTCTGAACGCCGATCGCGCTATAGGATATGAGAAGAATGACGGCGATGTAATAGCCTTTGACATTCAGTTCGAAATCAGCGTTATACAAGCCAATGAAGAACATCGCATATCCGATAATCAAACCGGCGATCACCATAATCGTGAAAGCTTGCGTATTTCTCATCCGGTGCTTCGGATTGTCCAAGCGAGTTTCTTTATCCTCCGTATTGTCGCGAACAACCTTCTGCACCACGATGCAAGTAATCGTAATGAGCACCATGCAAAGCAGATAATACCCTTTCACGTTCAGCTCCCAGTCGGCGTTGTATACGCCCAGACAGAATAAGAACAGGCCGGCAGCTAATGCAAAATAAGATGCAGCTGTGAAAGCGGCTGTATTGCGTTTGCGATATCGTTGACTCATGCAACGCTTCCTCTCCAACTATAGGATAGTAAACCAATACTATTGTTCACTATAAATGTTTATTTCGTTTATTTCTACTTGTTATCAGGTTTTTTAGTATATTTTTAACATATATTAAACAACTCTATATAACGCTGGCGTAATCGGCAGCTAGAATGGCAATGCTGCGCAGCATGTTTAATGCTATAGATGTCTTAACTTTTCTGGATTGGCGACACTATAGATCGCTTTGATCTTATGGTTGTCATAGGCAAAAGAATAAACGTATTTCGTCTCTTCGCCTATTCGAATGAGGATTCCGGGTAACCCATTCACGGCGAGGAACGAGAACGAAAGTTTACCCTCATGCATATTGATCACGTTCCGATGTAACTTCAGCACTTGCTCAAACCCGACAACAGGCACTTGCGCCGCTCTTACCTTGCCTCCGCCGTCCGAATAGAGCACCACATTTTCGCTAACCAGTTCAAGTAGTTTTGTCGTATTGCCTTGCAGCATCGATCGTACGAACTCTTTAATTTTCTCCTCTGCAATGGAAACCGACGGTTGTTGGTCTTGGTCGAAATGGATGCTTTTCTTGGCGCGGTGGAAAATTTGCCGGCAGTTCGCACTGCTTTTCCCCACGATATCGGCAATTTCTTCAAACGAATAATGAAAAATCTCTCGAAGAAGAAAAACCGCCCTTTCAGCAGCATTCAGCTGCTGCAGAAGCAGAAGATAAGCCGTGGAAATCGACTCGGACCGCAAATACTTATTGGATGGATCATTGTCCGAAGCCGCTTTCTCAATCAGGGGCTCGGGGAGCCATGGACCGACATACAATTCCCGTTTTTTGACCGATGAGCGCAAAAGATCAAGACACCGATTCGTTACGATTTTGTATAAAAATGCCCTTTCGTTTCGGATCGCCCCAACGTCAGACAGCCCGTCATAGCTCAGAAAAGCATCCTGCACGATATCTTCCGCATCCATGACGCTGCCGAGCATTCGGTAGGCTAACGAAAACAGCTCCGTTTTATAACGTTTATATAATTCCTCTATGCTCATTAAAGACATTCCTCTCCTTGCCCTCAAGGGAGAGCATGTGTTGGACTGCTCTTTTGGCGCTTGCCGTCGCGGCGTCAACCAATACTTCACCGTGCGACGCCCACTCTCCCGCTACGTATAGTCCTTGTATTTCCGGGACAGCGGGTCCAGGATTCTCGAGACGTTTCATATGCATAAAGTCATGACAGACCGTTATTTTGGGAAGGTATTGTTTCACAATCAATTGTTCACGCCATCCCGGCTGCATCAAATCCAGCATGCCTTCCAGCTCGCGCAAATCTTGATCCGGGTCCGTTTCTTTCCCTTGGTACTTAATGAGCGAAATGACTTGCGCGCCATCGTCGCTTAGATAAGCCGCACGCGATTGATTGGTAAGAAACACCGTCTGATCGATTCCGTATGCAAATTGATGTTTCGGTCTGGGGAGTCTTTTCAAGACCACATCCAGGCAGGCTGCCGTGACCTCAATCGCTTGCTCTTTCCAGGTATGAAGGGCGGTTTCTTCTGCAAAAGGTACCAACTGATTCGCAATAGAAGGCGCTGTGGCAAGGATAACATGGCGAGTATCGATTGTCGTTCCGTCTTCACAGCGAGCCTGCCGTACGATCCCGCCCTCAGTATCGAGAGACGTGACTTTGGTAGATGTTAAAAACCGCACTCCCAAGTCGGATGCCTTGCTATGCAATTCCTTGATCAACTCGCCCCAACCACGATCCAGGTATAACGCGCCTTTAAGGGCATTCTGCAATTGTTTCAATACAGGGCCCGCTGCCGGCAGATCAGGCCCGACCACATAGCTGGCCGTACGAAACAGCGAATAAAAGATATTGCGCACCATGGGATCCCGCAAATTCCCTTCGACCCATTCTCGGATGCTGATCCGGTCAAATGGACGAGTATCCGCTTTTGAAAGTTTCATAAGACACGAAGCGAACTCCATCTTTCCTTTCCAAGACAACAGCGGGGTCGCAAACAAAGATTTCATATCCGAAGGCAAGACGCTCAATTTCCCTTTCCACAAGCCATAAGCGTCAGCCGAAGGCCGCTTACCTTGCAAGGTCAAACCTAACTCCCGGAAAGTCGCGTAAGCATCCCCCTTATACAAGGCATGCGCGCCCAGATTGAAGTAAGCGCCATTCTTCTTGTTGGTAACGGCTCTGCCGCCTAAACGATTTTGTTTTTCAATGACCACTGTTTGTTTCCCGGCTTTGGCTGCATAGACAGCAGCAGTTAAACCTGCAATTCCTCCACCAACCACGACCACATCAACCTTTACCTTTTGCATCGCCCATCATCCCCTCGCCATTTTACCTGTATGACGGGGAACGGATGCGAAGTGTGACAAATACGCGAAGTAAATTTTAAGGAAATCTTTGCAGCACCGATTCTTGTTCAAGAGGGTCTTGATCTTGCTATGTCTCAAGTCATACTCCATTATTTATCCAATCATCGAAATGATCGGATACAAATCGAATCTCGCTCTCATAGTGAGCCAAGTGGCCCTCATCCACCATTTTAATAAACGCAACATTTCCTTCGGCAGCACCATTGCGGAGCGTATCGCACATTGCAGCCAATCGTTGAATAATCCAATTACGCAGTTCATTAGGGAGGGGAGTTCCATACGATTCAAAGAATAAGTGAATTCGTCGACGGCGCTCTGCAGCGTGCGAATCCGATTGGTACGCCACCGTTGTCCCCGAAGAATGATCAGGCTCGAAGCTCGCAAGCGGAACGGATGTATACAGGGAATATGCAATGTCCCACATACGCGGACCAGGTCCAGCCATGTCAAAATCAATCAGCGCCACAGGAGTACCCTGTTGAAAAACCACATTATACAGCGCAGCGTCGTTATGGCATATCACTTCATGCTCACGATCATCCACATAACTAAGCTGCCATTTGCCCTCTTTCACGAGCGAAGAGCCTTCAGTCGCATCATGAAAACGGCGCAAGAGACGTGCTAAACCTATAAGCGTATCATCCGACCACATATAAGGTTTAAGTTCAGGGTAATCGTTTCCCGGAACTTCCCCTGAGATGAATGTTACTATTTCACGCTCGGAATCGTCGATTCCGAGAAATCTCGGCGCTCCCTCGAAGCCTTGTTTCTCTAAATGTTTAAGCAGCTCGTGAACACTCGGGCTCCAATAACCAGTGGGGCGCAGAACCGTATTTTCCTTACGGACGATGTGATTCACATTTCCGCCTTTTAACACTTCCTCCTGAGTCACTGGACCTCACCCTTCCCATTTGGATTATATTCTCAGCTCTAAGTTTATACATATAATACCAAATGCACACGCAGTAAGGAATGCCGATAAAAAGCATGCCATACTTATGTTTCGAATCTCTGTAACGCTCTTAAGCAAAATAAAAAAGGGCCGCTTATCAGACAGCGGCCCTCAGCTGCACCTTATTGATTTAACGTTTTTTCATCGCCTTTTCCAGAAGCTTCAACGCTTTCCTAGATTCCTTGAGCGCCTTCTCTCCGATAAAAGGCACTTGTGTTTCAAACAGACCTTTATTTGCTTTATTCCTAGCATTGTCATTGTTGATTCCCTTGTTTCTATGTACCGTCACCATCGTTGAAGCCCCTCTCGGACTACCATAATTTAGTAGCATTATGGTCAAGGAAACGAGATTCTAAAACAGGACAGCAAAAAAGGATCAAGCAAAATAGCCTGATCCTTCTGTATATGACGATGCCGAATGCATTGTTAATACTATTGTTTGAGGCTTGTCAAAGCCTTACGGTTCAATGCCTGCAGATCCTTGAATTCTACTGTAGATTTCGTTTCAAACATCGTTTTTGGCGGTATCACTGCTTCTTTCTGGCGGACGATTTTATCCTTATTCCATATCGAGTTCAATGGTCTCACCATGAAAATCAACCCCCTTCGAAAACTAGTACTCTACCACATTATACCACGGATTCTACAGGATGAACATTTGAAAGATGCGGCAAAGGTTTACGAGATTGGTATTGTCAACAGGATCGAGCTTTAGCCCCTGACTAGCTTTAACCCCAATGAGATAATCTCGACCATGAAAAAAGATCGGGACGACCAACAGCTTGTCCGAATCCAAAAAAACACCGTTGCCATGTACCAGCTTATCCATCGCTTTACCGCGAGGACTTGGCTCTTGATCTCTTCCTGGAGTCGGATCAATGCGGTGACCAAACTGAACCTCGAAATTGTCTAAGGCTTGGCTTATGTTTTGTTTGGTCATGTCAACATCGGCTGCATCATAAGTAAATGGGAAAAAATGAACGGCATACCGAAATCGATTCGTGTACAAGTTCAAGTAGCTGCGTAACTGTTGCTCATAATCAGCCCATAATTGGGTATTCGCTGTAATAGGAGCAAAGTGATTATTCGTTTGGCGTACCACTTCCGAGAATTCGCTCAATTTGATGCTTGTGCTCTCGATTTGTTCCATATTTCCTTCAATTGCTTTCTTTGCAATCGCATTATGCTGAAATTCTGCTGACCAAATTTTTGTAATGTTCGGTGTTTGGAACACAGCAATGTCTGAAAAGACAACAAGTGCCGTTAACTGAAGAAGAAGCTTCCAGTCCCTGTAGTCGATGTAACCAAACACAAACCCTACAGCCGTCAGAGACATATAGAACGCATAATAAGTCTTCCGAATTTTCCATATTTCTTCCGTGTATTTATTCGGGTCTTGTCGGAAGGCTTGCACGGAGTGAATTAAATATCCCATAAGAATCAGAAAGAAGGAACCAAAGAATACCTTCCCGCCGTTCTTGAACGCCTCTCGCAGCTTCAGAAGATGTGGGTCAATACTAATCCAATCGATCCGATCGAATAGCTCCACCCCGCCATATACCAAGCCAATAAGGAAGAGGAAGCCTGCCGATATCATGCCTATGTACTTCAAGATATAAAGTATGATTTTCCCCAATTCATCGCCCATCCCCCTGCTGCCCCTCTATTTTATTCCAAATATTCCCCGCACTAGTTTACAAGATTTTGATTTATTCTGTCACTTGTTTTCTTTCATTCAGTTTCCCCTATCGGTATCGGTATATCTGAATCGTTGCAAACACAAAGAAGACCTGGCACTACGCCAAGTCTTCAAATGCTGAAACGGTTCGTTAATTGTTCGCTTCGATTACCGCACCTGTGAAAGTTCCGATGCCGAAGAAAATAAGAACCGGAAGACCATCTGCTGCTTCTGCTGTCACTTGATATTCAACGGGCTGTTGTCCCGGTGTGAGGATCGACTCAGCATCAACACATGTTAAAGTAGTTGTTAGTATGTTTGTGAATTTCGTATCAATCGTCGTGCATATATCCGTAAAGGCGACTTCTCCTTGTCTTCTGCGTTGAATACGAAATATGACTTCGCTAACCGGCTGAGTACTTGCCCATTGGACGGAGAAATTGAGCCATACGCGACCCGTCGTATCATCAATACTTAAGAGGAGCGGAGTTGTATTTAGAACTGTATTCGGAACGGGGGATTCCGTGGAATTAAAGTCCAACGGCACGAAGTTAAACTCCGTGAGCAGTCCCTGTCCTGCAGCAGTCGAATTAATATTAATAACCGGATTCACATTAATGGTTGGACTAACCGTATTGGTATTGGTGTTCGTGGCGACCGGATTAGAGGTGTTGGCATCGGTCGGACTGGTTGCGATGCTCGTGACGGGAATAGATGAATGAACATCATTCGGATTCGATGTGCTGGCGGAGATCGGATTGGATGCGTTAGCCGCGGCGGAAGTTATTGTATGGGTATCGTTGGAGTCGGAGCTGGAGTTAGATGTTTGGGCAGCCACAGGGTTTGATGTATTCGCCAATTTAGATCTGAAGGTTTGGGGTGAAACCGGACAGACTTTTCTTTTGACTATTGTTCTTCGCTTATGCCTGAATCGGGACTTCGGTTTCACTCGACGTTCTCGCCTCGCCTTCTTCAGAACCCTACTGTACACATTTCCACCTCCATGATAAATGACTTAAGTTGATATTAAGGTATTAGGATCACTTTCACGATGCATCCGCACTTGGTGGAGGCAAATGGCGGAATTGACGAAGCTGCCGCGATTTACAAATCCTTCGGGACGCCATGACGCCAGCATAATAGTGTTCTGTTGTAATAGGCATGTACGATCAATCTATTCGATTAGGAGGAACGTTAAAGTCGTCGGAATTCGGAGTAACGAAATCAATATGTGGTGGAGGGAAACAAATGATGAAAAGAAAACTAGCCTGGACTCGCAAGATGGCAGCGTATTTGTCAGCGTGTGCGATTGCTATGAGCATCCTCAGTGTGCCAACTGCATTCGGTGAGGGTCCTGCCGATCCTGCTCCCGTGCTGCAGCCGACGGGCACGGCCAATGGCAAGAAAATCTTGTTCGACAATACGCACGGTCAAACGGCAGGAGCTGCGGACTGGGTCATCGACGGCGGTTTCTCGGACTATGCGCAAGCTTTAGCTGGACAAGGATACTATGTGAAGGAATTACGCAAAGCGACCCCAATCACGCTGAGCGATCTTAGCGGCTACAATGTCTTCATCATCGGCGAGGCGAACATTCCTTATAAAGCCTCTGAGCAAGCTGCAATGCTGCAATACGTACAGAACGGCGGCAGCATTTTCTTCATCGGGGATCATTATAATGCGGACCGGAACAAGAATCGGTGGGATGCTTCTGAAGTGTTCAACGGCTATCGCCGCGGCGCTTGGCCCGACCCTGCCCAAGGAATGAGTACGGAGGAAGCCAATTCCGACGCCATGCAAGGCGTCGTCAGCTCGGACTGGCTCGGCACGAACTTCGGCGTGCGATTCCGTTATAACGCAATCGGCGATGTGACGGCGAACAATATCGTCTCCCCTTCGCAAGCGTTCGGCATTACCCAAGGCGTATCGACAGTCGCCATGCATGCAGGGTCGACACTTGCGATTATGGACCCTTCCAAAGCAAAAGGGATCGTCTATCTGCCTGCGACTACGACGAAGTGGGCAAGCGCCGTCGATCAAGGCGTGTACGAAGGCGGCGGCGTGAACGAAGGCCCGTATGTTGCCGTCTCGAAGGTCGGTCTCGGCAAAGCTGCCTTCATCGGCGATTCTTCGCCTGTTGAAGATGCCACACCGAAATATTTGCGGGAGGAGACCGGCACGGCGAAGACGACTTACGCTGGCTTCACGGAGCAAAATGATGGAACGCTGCTCGTCAATATCGCTAACTGGCTGAGTGCGCAAGAATCCTACACCTCCTTAAGCCAAGTGAGCGGCTTAACGCTGGATCAAGCCACTTCCCTGCTCGCTATGGAAGCACCAGCGGCTTCGACGGAACCGCAAGCCGAACCGTGGTCTACCCCAGCGGCAGGCTACAAATGGTGGGATCGCTGCACGTTCAAGACGGGCTCTTATGGCGGCGGCTCTTGCACGGTCACGAATCCATCTACATCGCTTAATGAAGGCTTTGAATCCGGCACCAAGACGGCCTATACAGCTGGCAGCGTAACGCTAGGTTCTGGATCTTGGACGTTCGACAATGCCCTGATCGGCGATTTGAGCACAGACAAGAAGACTGGCACGAAGTCGGCGCGCATCCGCGCGGCTGGTTCCATCGCCATGAACTTCAACGTCGCGAGTGCAACGACTGTCAAGCTGAGCGTGGCCAACTTCAGTACGGACACAGGTGCGACCTGGAAGCTGCAAAAGTCTACCAACGCAGGCTCAACATGGACCGACGTGACGACCGCAGCAACCGCAACAGCGAACTTGACCGAGCAGACCATTACCGTCAATTCGACGGTTCCTGTTCGGTTCAAAGTTGTCGCAGCAGGCACTTCCAGCAGCCGCATCAACGTGGACAACTTCACGGTGAATTAATTCTCCGCGTTCTATACTACCGGAAGCTTTAAGCCATCTTTGCAGGATGACACACCTGCAAAGATGGCTTCCTCAATGCGATATTTAGCTCAGTCGCTTACCCTCATCAACAAGAGACTGCCTAATAGCGGTCACACTTTCGTCAATGCTCATCATGGTGGTGTCTATCACATGCGTTTCATAAAGGCCCATACTCGAGTCACAACCTCGACGTTCGCTAAAGCTCCGATTCCTTTCTAAAATAATTTGTCAAATAGAAAAATGGAAGCCCGACTTGGGCTCCCATTCTTATATCGTACGGCCTTTAAGTAGAGAAAGCAGCATGACCTCCATGAAGTGCCGCCTTGGTCAAAATCATTCGTTCACTTGTTTAAGCCAGTTCACGAAATCCTTTTGATTGCGCTCGGAAACACCATGATCGGTCGGATAAATGTTGAAGGTCAAACGAGACGTTAGACTTCCGATATAATCAGCCGTTTCGTGCCCGATCCGAATCGGGAATACGGAATCGAATTCGCCGTGGGAAATAAACACCGCTACCTCCTGGATGCTCTTCAGCGAATATTCCGTCTTCACGAATTCCGGCACATACCCATTCAACGCCACGATTCCCTTCAGCGCTTCCCCCATCGTAAGCGCAAGCGTCATCGATAAAATCGCGCCTTGACTGAAGCCGAGCAAATAACGCTTGGCCGCATCAATAGGGTATTTCTCCGTCGCATAATGAATGAATGCTTCCAATTGCTCAACCGCTTGATCGAACATTTCCCGAATCGGATTCCCTAAGCTCTTCAGTTCATAATATTGGAAGCCCGCGCCCAATGTAAGATTGCCGCGAATGCCGACAATAATAAATTCATCGGCTAAAGGCTCCACTAAACCGAACATATTCCTCTCGTTTGACCCTTTGCCGTGAAGCGTGAAGATGGTCGGGTACTGTTTGTCCGGATCCATATGAGCTGGAAAATGAATGTCATACTGATATGTCGGGTTCATGTGGACACTTCTCCTTTGCGTTAGGCGCTGCGTTTTCTCCACAGCAAGTGATCGAACGACAACGGCGATCGGTCAGCAACAATCAAGTAAATCGCAATGACAATAAAGCTCAAGTCCAGCTCATAGCCGGCCATCTGGCCGTTCCCAAGCAATCCGACGGACAGCTTAGTTGTGACAATCGCGCCTATGAGTATGATCACCAACAAGGCCGCTACATATCGGGTGAAGATACCTGCTATCAGCAGAATTCCACCAACCAATTCGATATACGCCACGGCATAAGCGAGTGGTCCCGGTACACCGATAGAATCGAACCAAGCCTCCACATTGCCTAAGCCCATCTGAAATTTATCAAGTCCATGAGCCACGAACAAGATGCCCAGCACGACACGCGCTATAGTCGAAACAATGTTTATTTTCGTCATATATAATTCCTCTCCTCAACATATTAGTTATAAAGATGTTTGTTTCGTATAGCTAATATATTGTGGGAAGGAGTAGCTTGTCAACAGAAACATTGTTATTATTAATATATATTCTGTATTACAAATATTTTTATGAGGTGAACATCCGTTGAACATCGGCTCCACCATCCGATCGATACGCAAACGCAAAAACATAACGATCGCGCAAATTTGTGAAGACACAGGTTTGTCCCAAGGCTTCATGAGCCAGGTTGAAACGAATAAAACCTCTCCGTCTATCGCAACCTTAGAAAGCATTGCCAAGTCCTTGAAAGTACCGCTGGCTTACTTGCTGCTGCAGCAAGAGGAACGCATGAATATTGTCCGGAAGGAAGAGCGAAAAACGACAACCAGCGGGACCGAGAAATTAAAAGTGGAGCACTTGAGCTCCACTAAGAACGTAAGAATGCGGCTCGTGGAGATTCCTCCCGGCGCTTCGACTGGCTTCGCTCCGCATGCTCATGAGGGTGAAGAGGTCCATCTCGTCGTAAAAGGAACCATTTACGCCGAGCAAGGCGAGGATGCATCCGAATTCAGGGAGGGCGACTCCTTCGGCTGGAATGCTTGCACGCCGCATCTCGTCAAAAACATAAGCGAGGAAACCGCCATTATTCTAATCGCTGTCTATACCGAAAGCGATCAGGCGAATGATTTCCTGTAGCCCGACAGCTCCACCGGAAATATCGGGTTTCGCTGCGCGGCGGACTATAGATAAGACAAAAAAGAAAGAGAAACCCACCGTTTTGAAATGGAGTGCACCCCTTAGAATGGACATTGGATAAAACCCCTGGTTTATCCGATGAAATTCTAG
>NZ_BTCK01000050.1:0-46644 GCF_033239625.1 Paenibacillus sp. CCS19 | reverse complement strand
GCGGACCTATCGAGTTAGCGTACTTTTAAGTATCCTAAACTCCGCCAATGTGCGGATCTATTGAGTTAGCGTACTTTTAAGTATCCTAAACTCCGCCAACGTGCGGACCTATTGAGTTAGCGTACTTTTAAGTATCCTATTCCCCGCCAACGTGCCGGCCCAACATTCTACTGTAGGGCTGTTACCGCAATGCGAGAACAGCCCTGCGTAACCTTGTACAAGTGAATTATCTCCAACGGTCGGATCGTGTGAGGTTATATGTACCTCCACCACGCTTAATTGTCTCCAACGGTCATCATGTGAGTTACCACCACACTTAAGTATCTTCAGCAATCGTGCGCATCACCTGCTGCCGCTCCTCGTTTCCCGTTGATGCCTTGTTATCCGCCTTCTCACCTCCATTCGCACGCCATTCGTACCACCAGCAATCGAACAATCAATTGAACGATAGAGAAAGTCTATTAGCGAGAATGTACGGCGGATGGTACATTAGTAACATCTTAATTCACACTAAGTTTATAGGAATTATTTTGATTCGCTAAATTAGAGGGGTGAAAGCATGAGTGAACGGTTTAGGCAGGCAGGAGTTGAAGATGCAGAGAGACTCCATGAAGTGATCTACGAGGCGTATTCGCTCATTCGAGAGCTGGGGCTGCACTGGCCGGCGGCGAATGCGGATGTGTCCCAGATTCGGGACAACATCACGGACAATGAGTGTTACGTGCTGGAGGCGGACGGCCGCATCGTTGCGACCATTACATTGTCCAAAGGGGATGAAGTGAAAGCAATCACCGAGTTCCCATTCATCAAATGGTTCGCCGTTCATCCGAGCGAGCAGGGCAAAGGCTACGGAGACAAGCTGCTGGGTTGGGTGGAGAGCTCGATCATCCGCGACAAAGTCGGTGCGGCGGCTGTGACGCTCGGAACAGCAGAGAAGCATCCTTGGCTGCTGCCGATGTACCAGCGAAGAGGATACGAGAGCATCCGCTCATTCGATCCTGGCAACGGCGACGGCACGATGCATCTGCTGCGCAAAGTGGTAGACCCGGAAGCATTCGCGCTTTCGAGAGAAGCGCTGGGCGAAGTGAGCGCGGGCTGATCATTTTGCAAGAGACCAGAACAGAACAGTAATCAGAACTAGGAAACTAGCAGCAGCAAACGAGCAACACCCGCAAACAAGCAACACCATTAAAACAATAAACCATTAAACCGTTGGGGGTTATAACGATGAACAAGTTGAAGAAACCACTATTGATCACCGCAAGTCTAGCACTCGTATTGGTGGCCGCAGGCTGCGGCACGAAAGACAAAGCCGAGAACACGTCCGCTGCAGCAGACACGACGGCTGCATCCTCTGGCAAAGTAACGAAGATCGTTGTAGGCACAGGTACGGGCTTCCCGCAAGTATGCTTCTTGGATGAGAACGGCAAGCTGACAGGCTTCGACGTTGAGCTTGTAAGAGAAGTTGATAAGCGTCTGCCGGAATACGAATTCGATCTGCAAACGATGGAGTTCTCGAACCTGCTGCTGAGCCTCGAGACGAAGAAGATCGATTTTGTCGCACATGAGATGGAGAAGAACCCAGAGCGCGAACAGAAGTACCTGTTCAATAGCGAGCCTTATGCGCATTGGCGCAACAAAATCGTCGTCGCGAAGGATAACAACTCGATCCAAACGCTCGACGACCTTGCAGGCAAGAAGGTGCTGACCGGCGCAACGAGCGCCGAAGCGCAAATTCTGGAGAACTACAACAAAGATCATGACAAAAAGATTGATATCGTGTATCAGAGCGGAACAACGAACGATACGGTTGCGCAAATTACGTCCGGTCGTGTAGATGCGACGCTGGCCGCAGACTTCACGCTGTCGCTGATCGATCCGCAAACGAAGCTGAAGACGGTAGGCGACGGGTTGTCCGAAGCCGACATCCTGTTCGTGTTCCGTAAGGATGATCCGGATTCGAAGAAGCTGTCGGATGCGATTGACGGGGCGCTGAAGGACATTAAAGCGGACGGTACGCTCGGCAAGCTGAGTGAGCAATGGTTAGGCGGAGACTTCACGGCAGACACGTCGAAGTAGTCGCACAGCAGAACTTATGTGAGGTGAGACTGCAAGATGGAGTATGGCTTTGATATCGCCTACGTGTACAAATATATACCCAAGCTGCTGAGCACCTTGGATCTGACGCTGCTTATCGTGGCGGGGGCCATTGCGACGGGGCTGATCATCGGTCTGCTCGTGGCTCTGCCTCGTCTGTACAATGTGCCGGTGCTCCAGCAATTGTCGAAGGTGTACGTATCCTTCTTCCGAGGAACGCCGGTGCTGATTCAATTATTCCTGTTCTATTATGGCTTGCCTGAAATCTTGAAGCTGATCTATATCGATGTGACGAAGGTGCCGGTCTTATACTTCGTCATTCTCACCTTAGGGCTGAACGCCGGCGCCTTCATGTCCGAGACGATTCGTGCGGCGGTTACCGCCGTCAATCGCGGACAGGTGGAGGCGGCCTACGCGGTCGGTATGACGGGGTACCAGGCATTCACGCGTATCATTATGCCGCAGGCGCTGGCTATAGCGGTCCCTGTCTTCTCCAATCTGGTAATCGCGATGCTGAAGGAGACGTCGCTCGCCTTCACGCTTGGCGTGATGGAGATGACGGGCAAAGCGCAGTCTCTCGGCGCGCTGTCGCAGCATTTTCTAGAAACGTATATTTCGCTTGCCATCATTTATTTGGTTATCAGCATGGTGTTGGAGCGGATTCTGCTTGTCGTGGAACGCAGGCTTCAGCGTCATATGCGCCGCGATGCAGCACCGAGAAGGAGCTGGTTCGGCTTTCACCGCCGCGTTCCGCCGCTCAATCGCTTAACGCGAGAACTCAATCTGGATAACAAGGAGGTTCCGCGCTATGAAGCTTGATCCTTCTTTTATCTGGACGGCGTTCATTAAGCTGCTGTCGGCAATTCCGGTCACGCTCGAGATTACATTCGTATCCGTCTTCTGCGGTCTCATTATCGGAACGATAACGGCGCTTGCGCGCATCTATCGAATCCCCGTGCTTGCTCAGCTGTCCTCGGGCTATGTGACATTCATTCGTGGAACGCCGATGCTGACGCATTTGCTGCTCATTTATTTCAGTCTGCCGATGCTTATCGATGGTCTATCTTCGCAGTTCGACCTAGGCTGGAACTCGGCGCGCATTCCGATGATCGGCTTCGCTTTCGTATCTTTCTCGATTACAGCCGGCGCTTATATGTCGGAGGTCGTCCGTTCGAGCCTGCTCGCGGTTGATCGAGGGCAGATGGAGGCAGCGCATTCCGTTGGGATGACGACGCCGCAGGCGCTGCGCCGGATCGTGTTTCCTCAAGCATTTGCCGCAGGATTGCCGAACCTGTCCAACTCGCTGATCGGCATGCTGCATGGCTCGACGCTTGCTTTTACCGTATCCGTCGTTGATCTGAACGCGAAGGCGCAAATCGTCGCATCGACGAATTGGAAGTTCTTCGAGGCATATTTGGCGGCGGCGCTTATTTTCTGGGGGCTGACGCTGTTAATCGAACGCATTACGGGATTCATCGAACGGAAAATCAACGTGTACAACCGAGGAGGGGTAGCATGATCAAGCTGCGTGGTATTCGCAAATCTTTCGGCCGACAGGAGGTGCTTCAGGGCATCGACCTGACGGTCGAGAAAGGCGAGGTCGTCGCCATTCTCGGTCCGAGCGGCTCGGGCAAAACGACGCTGCTCCGCTGCATCAATTATCTCGAGAAGCCTAGCGAAGGCACGATTCATATTAGCGATTACTCGCTCGACTTCAAGCATGCGGGCAAGAAGGAGATTCACGCTCTGCGTCAGCGCACGGCGATGGTGTTCCAGCAGTATAACCTATTCAATCATAAGACGGCGCTGGAGAACGTGATGGAAGGGCTCATCGTTGTCAAAAAGTTGAGCAAAGACGAGGCGCGCAAACGGGGTGTCCAGCTGCTGGAGAAGGTTGGTCTCGGAGCGAAGCTGGATTCTTATCCAAGCCAGCTGTCCGGCGGACAGCAGCAGCGTGTCGGCATAGCTCGGGCGCTCGCGCTTGAGCCGGAAGTGATTTTGTTCGATGAGCCTACTTCCGCACTGGATCCTGAACTGGTCGGCGAGGTGCTGGCGGTCATTCGCCGCATCGCGAAGGAAGGCATTACGATGATCATCGTGACGCATGAGATGAGCTTCGCGCAGGATGTCGCCAATCATGTCGTGTTCATGGACGGCGGCGTCATTGTGGAGGAAGGTACGCCGACCGAGCTGTTCGGCAATCCGCAGGAAGAGCGGACCAAGCAGTTCCTGAAACGTTATTCGCCAGAATACAGCTATTCGATTTAAGGAGGGAACTCAATGACGATTGCAATAAGCATTCTAGATCAAAGTCCAGTTTATCCTGGCGAGACGTCCGAGGAGACGTTCGCACATACGGTGGCGCTGGCTCAGAAAGCGGAGGCGCTTGGCTTCCGTCGATTCTGGGTATCGGAACACCATGATTCGGAATATGTAGCCGGTTCATCGCCGGAGGTGCTTATCTCTTATTTGTTGGCCAAAACGAATCGGATCCGCATCGGCTCGGGCGGCATTATGCTGCAGCACTACAGCCCGTATAAAGTTGCGGAAAACTTCCACGTATTAGCTTCACTGGCGCCAGGCCGCGTGGACTTGGGCGTTGGCCGGGCTCCTGGCGGCTTGCCGCGCAGCACGCAGGCGCTGCAGAAGGGCGTGTCCGAACCGCAATCGCTGACGGACAAAATCATCGAGCTGCAAGGTCACGTTGCCGGCGGGCTGAAGCTGCCTGAGAACGATCCGCTTGCGGGCCTCAAAGCATCGCCGATTCCGGCGACGGCGCCGGAGCTGTATTTGCTCGGGGCGTCGGACAGCAGCGCGGAGCTTGCCGCCAATCTCGGACTGCCTTACGTGTTCTCCATCTTCATCGGCGGCGATGAGAATGCTGCGATCGAATCGATTAAGAAGTACCGCAATACATTCAATTACGAGCATGGCACGCAGCCGCACGCGATCTTGGCTCTGGCTGCCATCGTGGCAGATACGGACCAGGAAGCGATTGACCTGATACCGCCCAATAAGCTAGTGAAAGTATATCTGGCCGATGGCCGCAAGGTGACGCTCGGAACAGTGGAGCAGGCGGAGAATTATGGCAAGCAATCCGGCCAGCCGTACACGATCGAAGAGAAGGATGCTCAGGTGACTGCAGGATCTAAGGAGACGGTACGCAATAAGCTGATCGCTCTTCACGAGGCGGCAGGCATTGATGAGTTCATTATTACGACGAACATAGCGCCTTTCGAACAACGGGTTCGCTCCTACGAGCTGCTGAGCGAAGCTTTCGAAGAAGTGAAGGCGTAGGATTAGGCGTCAAGACTGGAGGTAAGGTGAAGGGATGAGTAATGAACAAGAGCTGCCCAGCGCAGCATCGCTGGCAAGCCGACTGAGTGAAATTCGCAGAGAGCTGCATCGCTACCCGGAGCTGTCGCATGAAGAGTTCGAGACGACGGTACGTATTCGGCAATGGCTTGAAGCAGCTGACATACGAATCGCCAGCTATCCGCTGCGCACCGGCATTATTGCGGAGATTGGCGGCTTAAACGGCGGTCCCATTATTGCTCTGCGGGCAGATATCGATGCATTGCCGATTCAGGAGGAGACTGGACTTCCGTTCGCTTCGACTATTCCAGGCGTGATGCATGCCTGCGGCCACGATTTCCATACGGCTTCGATCCTAGGCGCGGCGTATTTGCTCAAGGCGAAGGAAGCCGAGCTGCAAGGAACGGTGCGGCTCTTGTTCCAGCCTGCGGAGGAGAAAGCATCCGGCGCCCGCAAAGTTGTCGAGAGCGGTGCGCTGGAGGGCGTGAGCGCCGTGTTCGGACTTCACAATAAACCGGATCTGCCCGTCGGAACGATCGGCATTAAGGGTGGACCCATTATGGCAGCGGCGGATGGCTTCGTTGTTGAGGTTGCCGGCAAAGGCTCGCATGCCGCAGTGCCGGAGGCTGGCAACGATCCGATCGTAACGTCCGCTCATATCGTAACGGCGCTGCAATCGGTTGTAAGCCGCAATGTAAGTCCACTGGAGAACGCGGTCATAAGCGTCACGAAGCTGCACAGCGGAACGGCATGGAACGTCATTCCCGATAAGGCGGTATTGGATGGTACGATACGCACGTTCGAGGAGACGGTCCGTCGCCGGGTACGGCGGCGGTTCGACCAAGTAGTAGCAGGCGTCGCGGCTGCTTATGAGACGACCGCTTCCGTTCGGTGGATTGAAGGTCCGCCGCCAGTAAGCAATGACGAGGAACTGGCAGGGCTTGCTTGGAAGGAAGCAGAGGCGCTTGGACTGCTTCCTGTCGTACCCGTTCCTTCGCTTGCGGGCGAGGATTTCGCTGTGTATCAGCAGCATGTGCCAGGGGTATTCGTCTTCCTTGGTACCGAAGGGCCGCATGAATGGCATCATCCCGCGTTTGATCTGGACGAACGCGCGCTGCCGATTGCAGCGGATTTCTTCGCTGGTATCGCTGTACGAGCGCTGGCCCACTTCGTCAACACTGCTGCAGGCGGTGTTGTGACGGGCGTCAACTTCGACGAAGGAGCGGTGCGCGGATGAGTGCTTCTGCCGCTGGCAAGTCCGTCTACGACGTTATCGTTGTCGGCGCCGGTTCGATGGGGATGAGCGCTGGCTATTACCTTGCTGCCAGCGGGGTGCGGACGCTGCTGATCGATGCTTATGATCCGCCGCATCGCGAAGGAAGCCACCATGGCGAGCCGCGTCTCATCAGGCATGCCTATAGCGGAGGCGAGACCTACATTAAGCTGGCGCTCCGAGCGCAGCAGTTATGGGAAGAAGCCGAAGAGCTTACAGGCGTGAAGCTGCTGGAACGATCGGGTGTGCTAAATATAGCCGATCCTGAGCGCTATTCGTATCGCGGCCGGGCGGGTGATGCCGAGCAGCTTGGCGTTGTGACAGAGCTGCTGAGTGCCGCTGAAATCCGGCATCGCTGGGCGGGATTGACGCTGTCCGATCCATTCGAGGCCATGTATGAGCCGAACGCCGGCTACCTCTATAGTGAGCAGTGCGTTGCGGCATATCGAACTCTCGCACTGGCACATGGTGCGGAGCTGATCGTGAATACGCCGGTACAAGGCATCACGGCTCGCGAGGAAAGCGTAACGGTGCATACGGCGCAAGGAGACTACCATGCAGGGAGCGCGATCCTAAGCGCGGGCGCTTGGTTCAACACGCTTGCGCCGTTCGTACAGCTTCCGATACGTTCCGTCCGCAAGGTTGTCGGGTGGTTCGAGACGAAGGGGGAAACCTTCGATGCTGGCCGTTTTCCCGGTTTTACCCTTGGGTCATCGCACGGAGGCTTCTATGGCTTCCCGAACATCGGCGGAGCGGGCCTCAAGATTGGACGTCACGATGGCGGCGTTTCTTGGCAGCCTGGCGAGACGGCGGCTCCCTTCGGTGAATATGCCGAGGATGAAGGCGATCTCCGTGTTGCGCTCGAAGCGTTCATGCCTTCTGCTGCGGGCAGATTGCTGCGGAGCGCTGTATGCAAATACGAGCTGACGCCGGACGAAGGTTTTATTATTGATCATCACCCGGAGCACCCGCATGTCTATATAGCCGGCGGTTTCTCCGGTCATGGATTTAAGTTCTCGAGCGCTGTTGGCGAGCTGTTGTCGGGTCTCGTGCAGGGAATGAAGCCAGATGCAGCGGATATCAGTCCGTTCTCGCTGGCACGGTTCACGACGTCAGCATCGCCAGCAAGCCATACCTAATTGGAGGGAAACGAAATGAGCGAAGTGAACATTCAAGCGTACTTGGATACGCATCTGCAGCTGACGCAAGCAATTGCCGGGCTGAGCGAAGAAGAACTGAAATGGAAGCAGACGGAAGCCAAATGGAGCGTTACGGAGGTGCTCGCTCATCTCGCCGATCATAACATCGTGGTATCGTTCCGAATTCGTGATATTTTGGCCGATACGAAGGCACAGCTTCCTGCTTTCAATCAGGATCTGTGGGTTTCGGGGCAGCGCTCCAACGATGGCAATGCGGACGACATTCTCGCTGTCTTCTGGTCGCTGATTCAGTACAACGGGCTTCTGTTCGCGCGGCTCAATGAGCAGGACTGGGATAAGGCGGGCGTGAACTTCAAAGGCGAGACGGTTCGCGTTCGCGATATCGTTCGCGGGTTCACGAATCATGTGCATCACCATATCGCTCAGATCGACCGCATTAAGAATGCTTACCGGAATCAAGACGTTGCGGCGGCTTCTGAAGCTGCACAGTCCGTGTCCGCTTCTTCGGCATCCTCGTGCTCGATATCATCCGCACCTCCTGCTGCGTCCTCGTGCTCGATCGCACCGGCAGCCGCGCAAGGAGGGAATGTGTAATGGCACGACGTAAACAATTGAAGCTTGGCGCGATGCTGCATGGCGTCGGCAGCAGTACATCCTTGTGGCGGCATCCGGAGATTCAATCCGATGCGAGCGTAAACTTCGAGCTGTACAAATCTTGGGTGGAGAAAGCCGAAGGCAGCAAGTTCGATCTCGTATTTATCGCCGACGGTCTATATATCAATGAAAAATCGATTCCTCACTTCTTGAACCGTTTCGAACCGCTCACGATTCTAAGCGCGCTTGCCGGGGTCAGCTCAAAGATCGGACTCGTCGGCACGTTGTCCACGTCCTATAGCGAGCCGTTCA
The DNA here is from genome assembly GCF_033239625.1 of Paenibacillus sp. CCS19. Taxonomy (NCBI): domain Bacteria; kingdom Bacillati; phylum Bacillota; class Bacilli; order Caryophanales; family Paenibacillaceae; genus Paenibacillus; species Paenibacillus sp. CCS19. The sequence continues at coordinate 37,893 of NZ_BTCK01000050.1, read as the reverse complement.
CGGTCGCGCGCCAATTCGGCTCGCTCGATGTTATCAGCGGCGGCCGCGCCGGCTGGAATATCGTCACTTCCCCGCTTGAAGGCTCCGCATTGAATTACGGCAAGAAGGAGCATCCGGATCATGCCAAGCGCTACCGGATTGCGACGGAATATTTAGAGGTAACACGTGGCCTGTGGGATTCCTGGGAGGATGACGCATTCGTACGCGATAAGGCGTCCGGCGTATTCTTCGATCCAGCGAAGCTGCATGAGCTGAATCATGAAGGCGAGTTCTTCTCGGTCAAAGGGCCGCTGAACATTGCTCGTTCGAAGCAGGGGCAGCCGGTTATTTTCCAAGCGGGCTCCTCGGAAGTTGGCAAGGATTACGCGGCGAAGCATGCGGATGCGATCTTCACAGGTCATGAAACGGTAGAAGATGCGATCGCGTTCTATCAAGATGTGAAGCGCCGTGCGGCAGGTTTTGGACGAAATGCGGATGAGGTTCTTGTATTCCCGGGTATCGGTCCGGTAATCGGCAGCACAGAGGAAGAGGCTGAGCGCAAATATCAAGAGGTCGTCGAACTCGTATCGCCTGAGAATGCACTGCTTTATCTTGGCCGTTACTTCGAGCATCACGATTTCTCGCAATATGAGCTTGATGCGCCATTCCCTGATCTGGGCGATCTGGGACGCAACAGCTTCCAGAGCACGACAGATCGGATCAAGGCGACTGCGAAGGAGAAGGGCTTGACGCTTCGCCAAGTCGCGCTGGCGGTAGCCACGCCTCGCCCATCCTTTATCGGAACGCCGGAGCAAGTGGCAGACAAGGTGCAAGACTGGTTCGAGGCAGGCGCCGCGGACGGATTCATGGTCGGCTCTTCGGTTCCGCACGGACTTGAGGATTTCATCGAGCATGTCGTACCGATTCTGCAAGCGCGCGGTTTGTTCCGCAACGAGTATGAGAGCGATACGCTGCGAGGCAATCTGGGACTGCAAATACCGGCGAATCGGTATGCGAAATCGGCAGAGCGGGTGTGAGCTTGAGCTTACGTGAGACGATTGAGATCGTAAAACTGGAAGAAGCAGAGGCGCTTCGCAGCATGCTCGAATTCGCGGACTCGCTTCATGACGAACTCGTAGAGATTCGGCGGGATCTGCATCAGCATCCGGAGCTTCTGTATGATACAGATCGCACGGCCGACATTGTCGTTCAGCTTCTTGAAGAATGGGGATTGCATGTTGTATCCGGCGTAGGTCCTCACTTCGGCAAAGGCGTTGTCGGCATATTGCGCGGCGGTCTGCCAGGCGGCAGGACGGTATTGCTGCGCGCGGACATGGACGCGCTGCCGATCCATGAGCTGAATGAGATCGACTACCGTTCCGTTACCGACGGGGTGATGCACGCTTGCGGACATGATGCGCACACAGCAATGCTGCTCGGTGCGGCGAAGACGCTTGCGGCTCATCGGGACCGCTTCGCTGGCGAGATCCGCTTCGTCTTCCAACCTGCCGAGGAAGGTGCGCTGCCCAGTCCGCTGGATGGGCGGCTGCTGTCCGGCGGGCGGGATATGATAGAGGCGGGCATTCTCGACGGCGTTGACCGTTGCTTCGCACTGCATGTATGGCCGGAGCTGGCTGCGGGTACGATCGGCATTCATCCGCGTTATGCGATGGCGGCCTCGTCGCATTTTCACGTGACGCTGCAAGGGAAGAACGGGCATCACAGCACGCCGCATCTCGCGGTTGACGCGATCCAGATGACTGCGGCATACATTCATGCGGTCAATGGCTTGATGTCTCATGGGGTGGATCCGACTGAATCCGCGGTGCTCGCGTTCGGCACGGTGCAGGCCGGAACGGTGATCAATGCGATCGCAGAGCGGAGCGTAATCTCCGGAACGTTCCGCGCGTTCAGCAAGGAGACGGTAACGGCTATTACGGAGGGGCTGCATCGTCATGCCAAGGCGGTATCGCTGTCGTATGGCGGCTCTTATGAGCTGGCCCTTCGTGAAGGCATTGCCGTCGTCAACGATGCAGACGCGGTGCAGGAGGTCATTCGCAGCGGGACGGCTGTCGTTGGACGAAGCCGTGTGCTGCGGATGGATGCGCCGAGCCTTGCAGGCGAAGACTTCGGCTGGTACCTCGATCGTGTACCGGGCGCATTCATTCTGCTGGGCTGCGGCAATGCCGAGCAGGGCATCACCGATGGGCTGCATCGGCCACGTTTCAATCTTGACGAATCCGTGCTGACGCATGGGGTAAAGCTGCTTGTCCACCTCGCTGTGGCAGGCGAATAATCAGTTCGATGAAGCACCAACGACTTCGGCTATGCCGAAACTCGTTGGTGCTTTTTGGGTTCGGGCTCTATGCTCGAACGTATGAGTTATCGCAAATAAAAGTGCGCTAACTGGTTGGTTCGGCACGACGGCGGGGTTTAGAGCACAAAAAAGTGCGCTAACTGGTTGTGGCGGCACGACGGCGGGGTTTAGAGCACAAAAAAGTGCGCTAACTGGTTGGTTCGGCACGACGGTGGGGTTTAAGGCACAAAAAAGTGCGCTAACTGGTTGGTTCGGCAAGATGGCGGGGTTTAGAGCACAAAAAAGTGCGCTAACTGGTTGGTTCGGCACGGCGGCGGCCAATCGGCAATCACTCGTACAGCTTGGCCAGTGTAATGTTAGCCGCCAGCAAACACACTTAAGCTTGTTCGATAGATGATCGCTAACCATCAATAGAAGAGATTGATAATGCATTGTGTGGACGAAATCGGGATGATAGAGTATTCCCAAGGTTAATTCCTACTAAACACATAGGGGAATATAAAATTCACTCGATTTATGCGTATACATCCAAATCTAATCAAAGAGGTGCGTAATCATGGCAAACAAGTCCAATAAACGATCGTTGAAATTAGGCGCAATCATTCACGGCGTAGGCGGAGGCACATCGGGTTGGAGACACCCCGACCTGCCATCGGATGCGAGCGTCAATATCGGCTTCTACAAGCAGCAAGCACAGAAGGCTGAGGAAGGTAAGTTTGACTTGGTATTCATTGCAGACGGCTTGTATATCACGGAGAAATCGATTCCGCATTTCTTGAATCGCTTCGAACCGATCACGATCTTGTCCGCGCTCGCGACAGTTACGGAGAAAATTGGGCTGGTCGGAACGCTGTCGACGTCGTACAGCGAGCCGTTCACGGTATCGCGTCAATTCTCTTCAATCGACCATATTAGCGGAGGCCGCGCTGGCTGGAACGTTGTTACTTCTCCGCTGGAGGGCAGTGCGCTCAACTTCGGCGGCAAGGATCATCCTGAGCATTCCAAACGGTACCGGATCGCAGAGGAATATCTCGAAGTAGCGAAGGGCTTGTGGGATTCATGGGAAGATGACGCATTCGTACGCGACAAAGAAAGCGGCGTATTCTTCGATCCCGAGAAGCTGCACCGTCTGAATCACAAAGGCGAGTTCTTCTCCGTGCAAGGGCCGCTGAATATTGCCCGTTCGAAGCAAGGGCAGCCAGTCATCTTCCAAGCGGGCTCGTCGGACAGCGGCCGCAATCTGGCGGCGAAGACGGCGGATGCCGTATTCACCGGACACGAGTCGCTGGAGGAAGCGCAAGCTTTCTACCGCGATGTGAAGGAGCGGGTGGCGAAAGAAGGACGCAACCCGGATCATACGCTTATTTTCCCAGGCATCGGACCGATCATCGGCACCACGCAGGAAGAAGCGGAAGCGAAATACGAGCAGCTCACAAGCCTCGTCACAATCGAGAACGCGCTGGACTATCTGGGCCGTTTCTTCGAGCATCATGACTTCTCGCAATACGAGCTGGATGCACCGTTCCCGGATGTAGGCGACCTTGGCGCAAACAGCTTCCGCAGCGGGACGGATCGCATTAAGCAGCGTGCGAAGGAGCAGAACCTGACGCTGCGTCAAGTGGCGCTGCAGGCGGCGACGCCTCGCAATGCATTCATCGGTACGCCGGAGCATGTCGCAGATCTTGTGCAGCAGTGGTTTGAGGAGGAAGGCGCGGACGGCTTTATTATCGCGTCGAGTTATCCGGGCAGCCTGGATGACTTCGTCAATCTGGTCGTTCCGATCCTGCAAGAACGCGGCGTATACCGTACGGAGTATGAAGCAGATACGCTTCGCGGCAATCTTGGCATTCCCGTTCCAGAGAATCGCTACGCGGCAGCCCGTAAACAGACGGGTGCTGCAGTCAACTAACCGATAAGGAGCATTCCTATGAATAGAAGAAAACCACTCATTCAGTCCGCCGCCGTATTGCTCGTTCTTGCCCTGCTGCTGGCAGCGTGCGGTTCTGGCAAAGAGAAGGAATCGAACGCTGCTGCTGACCCAGCGCAGCCTGCCGATGCGAAGGCAGAAACGACCGAGGGGGCTGCCGCGGCGCAAGGGGGAAAGCTGACCTACGCGCTAGCGACTTCGCCTGATTCGCTCGATCCTCATCGCAGCGGCTTGGCAGTGGCTGTGCGCGTTATCCGAACGATTTACGATTCGCTTGTCGTTCAACTGCCCGATAATACGATCAAGCCGTGGCTTGCTACGTCATGGACGGTGTCGGAGGACGGCAAGAGCTATACGTTCAAGCTTCGCCAAGATGTGAAGTTCCAGGACGGAACGCCATTCAACGCCGAAGCGGTCAAATACAACTACGATCGCATTCTCGATCCTGCGACCAAAGCGGCGAATGCTGCCGCGCTGCTGGCGCCTTACGAGTCATCCGAAATTATTGATGAGTATACGATCAAACTGAATTTGTCCACGCCGTCACGGGCGTTCCTCGGCAACTTGAGTCAAGCGCTTCTAGGTATTGTATCGCCTACAGCTGCGAAGAAGTATGGCGATCAATTCGGGTTGAATCCTGTCGGTTCCGGGCCGTTCAAGTTCGTGAAGTGGAATCAGAACGCCGACATTGAGGTTGAACGCAACCCCGACTACAACTGGGCACCTGAGACCGTAGACAATAAGGGCGCACCCTATCTGGATGGCATTACGTTCAAAATCATTCCGGAAGAGGCGACGCGCATCGGCAGCGTGCAGAGCGGCCAGGTACTGGCAGCAGAGACGGTGCCGCCTCAGAATATCGTTGCGCTTAAGGACGACAAGAAGACGCAGATCCTAGAAGCGAATACGGTTGGTCTGCCATATACTTTGTTCTTCAATCAGGAGCGTCCGCCTTGGAATGAAGCGAAAGCAAGGCAGGCAGTACAATTGGCTGTCGATGTGGACAGCATCGTGAAGACGCTATACCTGGGCACATACGACCGTGCATGGTCACCGCTTACGCCAGGAACGTTCGGCTACGATCCGTCGCTTGAGAACAGCATTAAGCCCGATCTTGAGAAAGCGAATGCACTGCTCGATGAGCTTGGTTGGGTGAAGGGCGCCGATGGCGTTCGGGAGAAGGACGGCAAAAAGCTGACGATTCATTATGTGGACGGTACGCCGAACCGGGAGAAACGCAATGATATCGCCGTCATCATTCAACAGCAGCTGAAGGCGGTCGGCATCGCGGTCGAGGTGGAAATTACGAAGGATGTTCGGACGGTTGTATTCACGAATGGCGCTTACGATCTGTATGGCAACAGCCAAGTGAACTCCGACCCGAATGCGCTGTATTCGTTCTATCATACAGCTGCGCCGAACGCTAGACCGACGCTTCCGCGCTTATCGGACCCAGAGATCGACAAGCTGCTGGAGCAGGGACGCGTAGAAGCGGATGACACGAAACGCGCTGATATTTATAAACAAATTCAGAAATCCATTATCGATCAGGCTGTCATTCTGCCGATCTACGTGTTCCCTTATACCGTAGCGGCGGATCGTTCGGTGGAAGGCATCGTATTCGATACGCTCGGCTACCCGATCTTCAATTCAGCTTCGATTAAGAAGTAAGCTTGCTTATTTACACAACATGAAGCTGATGCTTTCGACGCAATGTTATTTCATCCACAAGCCACAGAAGCGGCTTGCTATTTACACAACATTTTAGGAGGTCAACTAGGATGGCAGGTGTACTTGCTAGACGGCTGTTCTCGTCCCTGCTTGTCATTATCGGATCACTTATTCTAGTGTTCGCCATCCTGTACGTGCTGCCAGGCGACCCGACGGATACGATTATCGATCCGTCGGTCGCTACGCCGGAGATGGTGGCGAATCTGAGACATCAGCTTGGCGTCGATCAGCCCTTCTACATCCAGTTCGCACGTTATTTCGGCGATATGGTGCAGGGAGATTTCGGCCAGTCGCTCATGAATTCAGAGTCGGTGTTGGGCAAGATTCTCGACAGCTTCCCGGCTACGCTGGCACTGACAGCGGCAAGCTCGTTCGTCGCGGTCAGCATTGGCCTCGTGCTCGGCGTTCTGTCAGCCATTCATCGCAATCGTCCGATCGACTTGGTTGCCCGAGTAGTTGGCTTGTTCGGCATCTCGATGCCAACCTTCTGGTCGGGCATTTTGCTTATCGTGCTGCTTAGCTTGAAGCTCGGCTGGTTTCCCGCCATGGGCTCGGACGGCTGGAAGACGCTTGTGCTGCCGGCAATTACGCTCGGCACGGTAGGAGCAGGATTCATTGTTCGAATGGTCAGGAGCAGCATGCTCGACATTATTGACGAGCATTTCATTCTGACGCTGCGATCCAAAGGGTTAACCGAGCGGGCAGTCATGTATAAGCATGCGCTTCGCAATGCGTTAATACCTGCGATCACAATGATCGGCATGCTGGTGGGCGAGATGTTGGCAGGGACGGTCGTCATTGAGACGGTATTCTCGCGCCAAGGAATTGGGCGCATTATCGCCGACGCCCTGATGGCGAAGGATCTTCCGGTTGTGCAGGGCGTTATTTTCTTCTCTGCGTTGGTTTATGTGATCGTGAATACGCTAGTCGATCTGTCGTATACGTTCATTGATCCGAGAGTACGGCGTTCGGCATAAGGAGAGGGGAGTTGGGGAAAGCATGCGGGAAGCTGCAACAGCCAGCACGGTCTGGCGCAGAGCAGGGAGAAGACGACTTGTTCCATTCAGACTGCGCCGACTGGCGGCGGCTGATTCGTTCCTGATTGGCGCGGGCATCGTCATTGCGTTCATCATCGCCTGTGCGATTGTGCCCTCGCTGATCGCGCCGTATTCGCCGACTGCGATGCTGACGGACAGCATTATGCAAGCTCCGAGCAGTGCGCATTTGTTCGGTACGGACTATTTTGGCCGCGATATATTCAGTGTCGTTGTCTACGGCAGCCGCGATTCGCTCTTCATCGGCTTCGCTTCCGTCCTTGTCGGAGGGCTGGCGGGCGGAGCGATCGGAGCGATTGCAGGTTATGCAGGCGGCTGGATCGACAGCGTTCTGATGCGCTGCAACGATATTCTGATGACGATTCCCGGCATTCTGCTTGCACTTGCGATAGCAGGCGCACTTGGCAAAGGACTGTTCAACATCGTGCTGGCGGTGGCTGTTTCGACGATACCAGGTTATGCGCGCATTATGCGGGCGCAGATTATTAGCATCAAAGGACGTACATTCATTGCGGCTTCCCGGTCGGTCGGGGCGACGCCATTTCATATCTTCTGGAAGCATGTACTGCCGAATGCTTTATCACCGCTGCTTGTCATGGCGACGATCGGCGTTGGCACTGCGATTCTGACAGGTTCGGGACTCAGCTTCTTAGGTCTGGGCGTACTTCGTGAAATTCCGGACTGGGGTACGCTGCTCTCGCAAGGACGCGGATACTTGACGGTTGCTTGGTGGATCTGTACGTTCCCTGGTCTTGCGATCACGCTGTTCGTGCTTGCGGTCAATGTAATCGGAGATCGACTGCGCGACAATATGGATCCGAAGAAAAATGCATCCAGATAAGGAGGAGACCTAATGGTAGCGCTGCTGGATATTCAGAGGTTGTCCGTTGATTTTCAGACGAAGCACGGTTTGCTGACGGCCATAACGGATGTAACCTTCTCCATTCAGCCAGGGGAAACCGTCTGTCTCGTCGGCGAATCGGGCAGCGGAAAGACGGTCACGTCCAAAGCGATCATGCGGCTGATCGAGCACGAGCAGGGCAAGATTACCGCGGGCAGTGTGCTGCTGTCGGGTCAAGATGTAGCGAAGCTGCCGGAAGCGGAGCTTCGGCGCATACGGGGCAAGCGAGTCGCCATGGTATTCCAGGAGCCGATGGCGGCTTTCGATCCCGTGTTCACGATCGGTCAACAAATCGCGGAGACGATTGTGCGCCATGAGCGAGCCGGCAAGCGTGAGGCTTGGGAGAGAGGCGTACAGCTGCTGAAGCGGGTCGGCATTCCCGAGCCGGAGCTTCGGATGAAGCAGTATCCCGGTGAATTGTCAGGCGGGATGCTGCAGCGGGCGATGATCGCGATGGCGCTCTCCTGCGGGCCGGAGCTGCTCATTGCGGACGAACCGACGACCGCGCTGGATGTGACGATTCAAGCCCAAATTTTACAGCTGCTGCAGGAGCTTAAACAGGAGTTCGGCATGTCCATCCTGCTCATTACGCATGATCTGGGCATTGCAGCTGAAATTGCCGACCGCGTAATCGTGATGTACGCGGGACAAATTGTCGAGCAGGGAACGACGAAGGAGCTGTTCGCGCAGCCCTTGCACCCTTACACGAGGGGGCTGCTTCAATCGGCCGCGCCGCTGGATAGTGTTCGGGGATCCAGGCTGTACGCGATCAAGGGCTCGATTCCATCATTAGCCGCGCTGCCGAGCGGCTGCCTATTTCATCCTCGCTGCGAGTATGCGACCGATCGCTGCCGGGTCGAGGCGCCGCCGCTGACTGGGGAAGAAGGCAGAGAAGCGGCTTGCTGGCATATCGATGCGATTGCTTCGGCGGTTGCTGACGATGCAGCCCGCGTGGCGTCAGCGAGCAAGAGGAATGAGCGGCTGGAGCCAGCAGAGATCACACGCGAGGCGCCAACCTCGGTGCTGGCCACGATTAGCAGCGTATTTCATTCAGCAGACGAGCAGCAGGGATCATTGTCGTCGCCTGAAATATTGTTCGAGGCCGTGAATCTACATAAATACTATCCGCTCAAACGAAAAAGCTTAACGGCTCCGCGTTCCTATGTTCGGGCGGTCGACGATGTGTCTTTCTCGATTCGACGGAACGAGACGTTTGGTTTAGTAGGCGAATCGGGGAGCGGGAAGTCGACGCTTGGCCGTGTACTGCTGCAGCTGGAGCAGGCGACATCGGGGCAGATTCATTTTCAAGGAAACGAGCTGACTTCTCTATCGGCCGCGAAGCTGAGACCTCTGCGCCGGGAGATGCAGGTTATTTTCCAGGACCCGTACGGCTCGTTAAGCCCAAGATGGACAGTCGGCGACAGCATCGCCGAACCGCTTAAGGTGCATGGCGTGCTGAGTGCGGCTGAGAGCAGAGAACGAGTGGAGGAGCTGCTGCAGCTTGTCGGTCTTGATGCCTCCAGCGCGAACAAGTATCCGCACGAATTCTCTGGGGGACAACGTCAGCGGATCGGCATTGCCCGGGCAATAGCGCTCAATCCAAGCTTTATTCTTGCGGATGAGGCGGTATCGGCGCTGGACGTATCGGTGCAGGCGCAGGTTGTGAATCTGCTTCAGGAGCTGCAGCAGAAGCTGGGTCTGACCTATTTGTTCATCGCGCATGGATTGCAAATCGTGCGGCATATCTCAGATCGTATCGGCGTTATGTATCTAGGCAAACTGGTCGAAATCGCACCAAGCGAGGAGCTGTTTCTGCGTCCGGCCCATCCCTACACGCGTCTGCTCATCGACTCGATTCCCCAGCCAACGCCAGGCGAGCGCCGCAATACGCCGCTTCTGCAAGGCGAAATTCCATCCCCCTCCAATCCGCCGAGCGGCTGCCGGTTCCATACTCGCTGTCCGTTCGCTACAGCACGCTGCAAGGAGGAGCAGCCAGCGCTTCGGCCTTTAGATGATGACCGTTATGTGGCGTGCCATTATTCACTCGTATGAGACGTGTGCCGTTAATTCCATCAGAGAGGCCTGCAACTTACCCGCCGTTCTGGCCGGTGCTTATCGCGATCTTCCTCGGCTCCTTCGCAGGGATGTACCACGTTGTATCGCTTAATGTCTCGCTTCCGGGCTTTATCCATATCTTTGATACAGAGCTTCGAATTGTACAGTGGATGCTGACGGGGTTCACGCTCGCCAGCGGCATTATCGTGCCGGTGAGCGGCTTCGCCATGGATCGATTCGGCTGCAAGCGGCTGTTCTTGCTGGCGATCGGCGGCGTAACTGTCAGCTCCATATTGTGCGCATTGGCATGGAATGTTCAGACGCTTATCGCGTTTCGAATTATACAAGGGCTGTTCTGCGGACTGATCTCGCCGATATCGCTTGCCCTGATTTATCGCTCGATTCGTCCGGAACGGCAGGCGTTCGCGCTCAGCGTCTGGTCGTTCTCGACGGTGCTCGGCACGACGATCGGCCCTACGCTCAGCGGCTTTCTGCAAAGCGTCGACTGGCATCTTATCTTCCTTGTTACAGTACCGGTTGGTGCTGCAGCTGGAGTAGTGGGTTATGCCGTGCTGCCCCAAGATCGGGGCAATGCCGAAGCCAAGCTGGATTGGCTCGGATTGGTGCTTGCGACAGTCGGAAGCTTATTGCTGCTCCTGTTGTTCGGCAATATGAGTCACTGGGGCTGGCAGAGTCCGCTTACATGGAGCACGCTGCTTGGTGGAGCGGGCTGCTTCGCAATCTTTATTGTGCAGGCGCTGCGAAGCGATCATCCGCTGCTGCAGCTCGGGCTGCTGCGCAATGCTAGATTCGTGCTTAGTCTGGCTTCCTCACTCATTCTATCGTTTGGTCTCTATTCGGTCGTATACTTCCTGCCGCTGTTCCTATCGGAAATGAAGGGACTCGCGCCATTCCAGATCGGCCTGCTCTTCCTGCCCGCGGCAGGCTGCCTCACGGCCGCTACTTTCGCTTCTGGTCGTTGGTATAGCCGAGTAGGTCCGGCGAAGCTGATCATTGCAGGCGGTTGTATTTTGTTCATTACGACCTACTACTTCAGCGGCATTCATGCGGGGACGAGTCTCATTGCAATTGTCATCTGGCTGGCGATCCGCAATGTAGGCACGGGCCTTGCGATAAGTCCGGCGACGAACGCGAGCATGTCATCGGTGCCGCATCAGTGGCTTGGTCATGCCTCGGCCATGCTGAATTGGCTGCGTCAGGTATTCAATGCGATGGCGCTTGGCATATGCACCTCGTTGTTCTACTCACGTCTGGCCGTGCATCAAGTGAAGCAGCCATACAAGGAAGCTTATGTTCATAGCATTCATGACGTATTCCTGCTGTCCAGCTTCATCGTTGCTTGTGCTATACCCATTGCAATGCTGCTGGGCAGAAGGCTGACAGCGGCCTCATTCCGAACTCCGAAAGGAAGTGAAAGCTTATGAAATTTATCTGGTTCTCTCTCGTCATGAATTTGAAGAACCCGGTGACGGGCGAGCAATTCGGAACGAGCGAGAAGTTCGAGAATATTATCAAGCAAGCGGAGCTGGCAGAGAGATTAGGCTTCGATGGTTATGGGATCGGTGAGCGTCATGGCGAGCCGTTCTTATCCTCTGCGCCGCCCATTCTGCTGACAGCAATCGCTGCAAGGACGTCTCGCATCCGGCTGTTAACGACTGTAACCGTCCTTAGCGTGCTAGATCCGGTGCGGGTGGCAGAGGATTATGCGACGCTCGACCATCTCAGCGGCGGACGGCTGGAGATGATTATCGGCAAGGGGAATGATCCGCGCCATTATCCGTTGTTCGGCATCACGGAGGAGGAGCAATGGGATTCAATGGAGGAGCGGTATGAGCTGCTGAGAAGATTGTGGCGGGAGGAAAATGTCACTTGGCAGGGCCGCTATCGGCCGCCGCTTAAAGGCGTGACGACGCAGCCGAGACCGCTGCAGCAGCCGATTCCGATCTGGCACGGCAGCGCCTCGAGCACGCGGTCGACGGAGCTTGCCGCCAAGTATGGCGAACCGATCTTCTCCTCGAACAGCTTCCACCCGCAGGCGAAATACAAGGATCTCATCGAGCATTATCGTGAGCGGTTGGCCTATTATGGCCACGATCCGAGCAAAGCCGTTGTCGGTGCAGGTGCCGGCAGCCTGTACATCGCCAATACGACGGAGGATGCCATTCGGCGATACCGTCCGTATTACGATGCTCATCAGGCGACGGCTGCCGCGCAGCACAACAAGTCTCCTTTTACATCGCTGGAGGATGTAATCGAACGTGGCCCGAGTCTGGTCGGCAGCGCGGAGCAGATCATTGAGAAAATATTGAACTACCAGCAGGCATTCGGCCATCAGGTGCTGTCGCTGAGCGTGGACGGGCTGACCGAAGCCGAGCAGCAGGAGCAGATGCAGCGGTTCGCGGAGGACATTGCGCCGGTGCTTCGGCGCGAGGTGCCGAGCACGGTGTGGAAGGAAGCAGGGAAGCCGGCTTCTGTGGCGACATTGCAATAGTGTGAGTAAGAGCCTAAGGCGGCGGCCTCAGGCTCTGTTCAAGTTATATTAAATAGAGGGTAGCTTCGAAATGGGGCGAAACCAAACTTATATCTGCTTCAGAGCTTGGAACAGAGGTCAAGCGATCTCCTTGAGGACGGTTCCAAGCTCTGAATTTCTCTTATAGGCGGGAGGGTTATGAAACTACTATGATTTATTGATGTTTTTAGTCTCCATTTTATAACCAAATAAAGTGATAATGAACGCAATGATAACTAAAATACACGCCACTCCAACTATAGGAAGCTTGAAAGCGATATAGTTAACTCCCGAAATAATAATGCATATAATAGACATTAACATAGAAAATTTATAAGCCTTGATTTTCTTCTCCATTATCATCATTACCTCCTCTAAAATAGAGTTCTAATTCCTCAAGGGTTATTATTATAGGTTCAAAAAAAGTGTGCAAGAAGGAATCTTAAATAAGTTCCTTCTTGCACACAAAACCTATCTTGGTAATATACTATCTGCTTGTTGCGATCTGAGCAATACCTGCGCCAACAGATGCTACTCCGCCTGCTATCCCTGCTGCTCCACCGTATTTGGTCAGCATTGTAGGTTCGGGAACGAGAAGCAATCCTACTCCGCCGATGATCATCCCTGCTCCTGCAACTACCTGTGCTGCACCACCAATAATGCCCCAAATACCGCCAGCATTGATCTCGGACAATGTGAATTCATCTAATTCGACAAAATTACGGGAAATAGCTAGTTCCATGGTTTCCACCTCTTCTTATTATAAATTATTTATTTTGTAGCATAGTCCAACATTGCTGCGCCTGCAGATACCATGCCTGCCCCTGCAGCAATGCCTGCTCCTACTCCTACAAGCGGCGTACCCACGACGCTGCCGCCGATCCCCGCTACTATGCCCACGAGCGGCGCAGTTCCGATGCAGATGGCTCCAGCCGACGCCACGATGGCTTTCCAAAGGCCTCCTCCATCTACTGACATCATTTCGTCATTAGTCAACTCAATAAAATGATTATTCTTCAAAATCATTGCAGTCATTTGTAATCCTCCTCTATTATTTACATCTTTATATATTTCAACTGTAAGCCGGGCACATAGGCTAGCACTATGCAGCAAGGAATTACAGCTAAAATCGTCATCTATAAGATTGATGGATTCACGCCTATATAAACATCCACAATCATGTCATCCATGGATTGTCCCGGATGTAAATCAACAACATTTACATTGTAAGCTGCTGTTATCGGTTGTAAGTTTTTCTCGCTAAGATACTGATTTAACTCGTTATATGTAATCTGCAACGTATTGGGATTGCCCTCATGGCGAACAAATACCGCATTCATGAGGTGAAAGACATCTTTAAACGTATATTTACCGTACAGTTTTGCAGGCTTGTCTATTGGAACCAAAATCTCCGTATCTAATAGCGGCTGTCCATTTGATTGCTCAATTGCAAAGGTAGCAGTTACAACGGGACCATTTTTTTTATAATTATTCTGTTCCAGGAATTGTCCAATACCCATCATTTCCTCTTGTATTTCTGCTTGAGTCATTTTTTTTCTCAAGGACAACACATTCTCAATTTTGAACTCTCTTCCTATTTTCATCGTTCCCATACGTGAATCTCCCTTCAATCAGGACGCGTTGCCCCGTTGGATTGGTATATACATCCATTTATAAATTTGCAGCGCTTTCCATAGCCCGTCAGCAATCAGAAGCCAGACGCTTGTGGGACTCGCGAATCACAATTATCACGGTACAGCGAGTCGTGGCGGTTGCAACGCCCGTGTTCTGAAGACTAGCGGAATTCCTGATTGTTCCAGTGTTAGGAGAGTGCTGTGTAGATTCTGTTCGATACGCTAAACATACATAATTCTGTATTTAAATGTATATATCCCATATGGGATGTATACGACAAACTTCTAAGCGTTTACAATGCTAGACGTTAATAGTAATTAGATTGACAGTAGTATGCATAATTGATTCGCTGGTAGCGGGTTGCGGACAATATTCAATCGGCGTTATGAATAGGATGCATTTTCCAAAGGGAGGTACTCATCATTCGCAGCTTATTTAAGCGCTATACCTGCATTAAGCAGCATGATATGAAAGACTGCGGTGCCGCATGTCTTGCTACAGTGTCGAAGCAATACGGGCTTCAGACATCCGTCGCCAGAATCAGGGAAGTGGCGGGTACGGACAAGTATGGGACGAACGCCTACGGGATGATTAAGGCTGCCGAGCAGCTCGGTTTTACAGCGAAAGGTGTAAAGGGCGACAAGGATGCCTTATTCAGCGAGTTTCCGCTTCCTGCGATTGCTCATGTGATCATCGATCAGTCTTTGCTTCATTACGTCGTTATACATAGCGTTACGAAGAAGAAGGTTATCATTGCCGACCCGGCCAAGGGACTTGTCACATATACGCCGGAGGAGTTTTTCAACATCTGGACAGGCGTTCTGATCCTCCTCGTACCTGCTCCGGCTTTTAAGAAGGGGAACGACACGCGCGGCTTGTTCGGGCGTTTCTTTCATTTGCTGCTGCCGCAGCGCCGGATGTTATTCAGCATTTTTTTGACCTCGCTGTTATTCACGTTGTTAGGGATACTAGGATCCTTTTACTTTAAAATGCTGCTCGATGAAATCGTACCTTACAACATGGAGCGTACATTGACGGTATTGTCTATCGGCATAATCGCGCTTACTTTATTTAAGATCATCCTCGCGGCTTTTCGCAGCCATCTGCTCCTTCAGCTCAGTCAGAAGCTCGATGTTTCGCTTATTCTAGGCTACTACCATCACGTATTGTCGCTGCCGATGAACTTCTTCGGGACACGGAAAACCGGAGAGGTGTTATCCCGTCTTATGGACGCTTCGAAAGTTCGGGATGCGATCTCGGGCGCAACGCTGTCGATAATGATCGACTCTTTAATGGTGGTGGCCGGGGGCATTATTTTGTATACGCAGAATGCCTTTCTGTTCGGCATTACTGCGACATTGGTCCCTTTATATGCAATCATCGTGTGGGCATTCAACAAGCCTTTCGAACGCATGAACCGCAAGCAAATGGAGAATAACGCGCTGCTGACTTCCTATCTGGTGGAGTCGGTCAACGGGATTGAGACGATCAAAGCATATACGGCGGAGCAGCATGCGTCATTCGAGACGGAGAAGAAGTTTATCGTGCTGCTGAGGAGCATATTCAGACTCGGATTTTGGTTCAATGTGCAGTCCTCCCTGAAGGGTTTTGTGCAGGCGATTGGCGGTGTCATTATTTTATGGGTTGGCGCGGTGCAAGTGCTGCATGGTCATATGACGCTTGGACAGCTGATTACATTTAATGCACTGCTGGCCTATTTCCTCGAACCGATTCAAAATCTGATCAATCTGCAAGCGTCGCTTCAGACGGCGATCGTCGCCGCGGACCGGTTGGGTGAAATATTGGAGCTGGATGCAGAGAAGAGCGCGGAAGAGGATCGGAAGATGCGCCCTCAATCGCTTCGAGGGGATATTAAGCTGCAGCAAGTCGATTTTCGTTATGGAACGCGGCAGCTAACATTGAAGGATATCAATATTTCGATTCGAGCCGGCGAGAAAATCGCGTTGGTTGGCGAGAGCGGCTCGGGCAAGACGACGCTGGTGAAGCTGCTGCTCCGATTTTATAACGCTGAGAAGGGCGATATTTTAATCAACGAGAACAACATCATGGACATTCACATGGACACCCTTCGCTCTCGCTCGGCCTACATTTCACAGGATACGTTCTTCTTTAGTGGGACGATTGCTGAGAATCTAATACTCGGAGCTGAAGATAAACCGCCGATGGAGCAGGTCATTGATGCAGCGAAGCAGGCGAAAGCCCATGAATTTATTAATCAGATGCCGCTGCGTTACGATACGATGCTGGAGGAGAACGCATCGAACTTGTCCGGCGGCCAGCGCCAACGACTTGCGATAGCGCGTGCATTGCTCAAAAATCCGGACGTTCTCATTCTCGATGAAGCAACGAGCAACTTGGATACGACGACAGAGCGGGCGGTTTCAGAAACGATCAATGCGTTGCAGGGGATAACGGCAATCATTATTGCCCATCGGCTAAGTACAATTATGCGGTGTGACCGAATCTTCGTCCTGGAGCAAGGTGCAGTAATCGAAAGCGGAACCCATTCCGAGCTGCTGAAGCAAGGAGGCAAGTACTACTCGTTGTGGAAAGACCAGTTAAGCGGAAACGCATCGGATAACGTGCTGCCGGCAGCAGAATTGGTGAGGTGAACAAAGCTGTGAAGGGGATAACTTACGAATGGAAAGAGATGACGGATACCCGCGAGCTGCTGGAGGCGCGAACAAGCCCGGTCATTACGTGGTTTCTCGTTATTTGCATTGTGCTATTGGGAACAGGAGTCGCTTGGAGCTATTTCAGTTTCATGGATATCGTCGTGAAAGCGCAGGCTGTGGTCAGGCCTAACGAGAAAATCAGCACCCTGACCAGCAATGTGCAGGGCAATGTGGCAGAGATCCATTATCGATCAGGCCAACATGTGAAGAAAGGCGACATATTGCTGCGTATTGATTTGGATAATATGGATGCCAGGGAATCGAGATTGCAATCCAACTACAAGAAGGCGCAAGCGGATTTGTTGGTCATGAAACAGATCGAAACCGATCTAAAGGCTGGTAAGTTTGAAGGATCGAATGAAGGTGCGAGCGAGACCTCATCGTCTGATGTTATCGCCCTGCAATCGAAATGGAAGCTAGCATTCGCGCAGAACAATTTGGAGCGAGAGCAGGAAGAGCAAGCGCTAGCGCGAAATTCGCGGTTACTTAAGTCGATTGAAGAGGGAAGCAATCTGTTCAAGCCTTCAGAGCTAGATTATCAACGGTATGAGAATTACAGAATAAAGATCGAGCAGCTGCAAGCCGTTCAACATCAAGCGCAGCAAGCTTATAAAGCGGCGGTAATTGGTGGAGGCGAAGGAAAGGAAGAGCAAGAAGTCATTACGAATGCACAGCGTGAGCTGGAAAGCTATCGCAATCAGTATTTGCTCGACTTAAACACCGCAATAGAGAATGGGAGCAGCCATATCGATCAGCTCCAGCTAGAACGAGACAATCTTCGCGTGCAGCTGCAAGAGGCAATCGAAACACAGGATAAGCAGACCAAAGAGTTGGGCGATGAATTGGTAGATCTGAATTTGCAAATAGCCGAGCATACGTTCAACGCTCCGATAAGCGGTGTTATTAATGTCATACAAGAGTTAGCGCCAGGCGATCTAGTTCAATCGGGTGAACGCATTCTAACGATTGTGCCAGAGGAAGATTCAGCGTATGTCATCCAGCTTGCAATCGGTAATCAGGATATCGGTTCAGTGGAGCCCGGAACAACGGTGAAATATAACTTTACGGCGCTTCCGGCCAAAGATTACGGCTACCTAAGAGGAACGATCGACTGGATCAGTCCGGATGCGACGATGGATTCACAGAGCGGACTCAATTACTACCTCGGACAATCAAGCTTATCGGGGTTAACCTTGACAGATCGAAACGGCAAGCAAGTCGACGTTAAGGTAGGTATGACGGCAGAAGCCCAAATGATTACCAAGCGTGAGCGAATATGGACTTGGCTGATGAAAAAGTTGGATTTGAGATAGTTCATGAGAGATACGAGCGATAGAAATGAATGGGCTATTTATACTAAAAATAACCTAAAAAATGCAGATAATAGGTTGTTATGTTAGTAGTTTTAAACTATATTACTCCTATGAACGTTTGTTTCATAGGAGGGGTAAATATTGCTTGTAATATTCAATCCTGATGAAATGGAGCGCAGTTGGTCGACACTTAGGGACTTCAGACCATCCTTCTTAATTGGTTTAAGAAACAAATTTAACAAGGGGGGAAATAATGAACGTTTGATTCGCTTAGTTGCGGAGAGACAAGAAATGATCGAGGCGCGTAAGCAACGAAATGCAAGTTTGATTACATCTGCAAAGCCTGTTTTAGAGAGGATGTCCTCTCTCCTTGGCATCCCACATTTCTTCATGCTAACCGATCAGGAGGGCGTAGTGCTGCATCTCCATTATCCGGATAAGCTGGTTTCCAACTTCGACCAAGTAGGACTGAAGGAAGGTGTTCCATTCAATGTGCAGTCGCTCGGGATCAACAGTGTCTCTCTCGCAATGGAGATCCAGGGGACGGCTATCGTAAGAGGAGAGGAACATGATGCCCATCTATTCCATGATTGGAGCTGTGCGTGCGTCCCGATACGTAAGGAAGATTGCATTAAGGGGTATCTAAGTTTATCTTACTATCAAACTTTCGATATTACGCTGGCAGTTCCGATGGTTGAGAAAGCTGCTGAAGAAATCGAGCGTGGGTTGCTGTCGAGTTGTTCCGAGAGGAAAGCTAATCGGGTCATGCGGCAATTTGATACGTACGGATTAACAGCTCGCGAGAAGGAAGCAGCATATGGTTGGCTGACGAATAGCAGTACGCTTCGAATCGCCGCAGACATGGGAATTACCGAGGGAACGGTGCGCAACATGATTAAACGCGTATATGCCAAGACCAAAATTGGCGATAAAGGTGAATTCATTCGGCGGTTTAGCATTTATTTGTAATGAGGAAAGTTAAGGGGGACAAGCAAAGAGCCTGTGGCAGCAGCCAGAGGTTTTTTCTCTATGTCAGTACAGTGGGGCAGTAGTTCAGCAGATGAAGTTACCAGTGAGACTATGTTGGTGTAATTGATATTACAAATATGGTAGATTTATGTTTATGAATGGATTCTATCAACTCTATAAGGAGTGATCCCTTGAAGTTATCGAAATTAAGCAAAGTAGTGCTCGCGACGTCCTTCCTCGGAGTAACTTGGTTCGCTGCATCAGCGCAGGCCGACGAGCTTTTTCGCGTAACCCGCAGCAACGTCTCCATTTATCTCAATAATGTACTGAAGCCTGCACCCGAACAGCCTATTCTAACGGTTAATGGCAGTACTTACGTGCCCGTTAGAAGTTTAGCCGATGAAAGCTTGGAATCCTTCGTCAGCTATGATTCGAAGACGAAGTCCGTATATATTGACGGCAACGATTTTAAAACCGCTTGGTCAACCGTTCATAGCGAGACGGAGAATAGTCATTTCACTTTGAGGCTGGATTCCGAGAAGAAGAGTTATGCATTCGGGGAACCTATCCATATGTGGGCGGCTTTAACGGCCAAGGATTCGTTTAATACAGGTGAGGGAGCGCCGAAATTAACGTACTACCTTGTAGATGCTGACGGTTTTGAATATGGGGAAGTAGTAGCTGGAGTGGGACAATTAGGCGTTGTAACGGAAGGCGAGCAGCTGATGAAGGAACTGCCGTTGCATGTGCCTCTGGCCTACAATATGAATAAACAGCAGATCGAAGATTACGAGGATTATATGAAGAACACGCCAAGACCGGCTCAATTGCCTAAGGGAACCTATACGATCGGAGTCGGTGTCAGATATTCTGTACTCGCGAATGACGATTTAAATTCCGGTGTACAAGAGAGCCTGAACACCGGAATTCAGATCGAAGTAAAGTAGGTAACGT
Source organism: Paenibacillus sp. CCS19 (assembly GCF_033239625.1). Taxonomy (NCBI): domain Bacteria; kingdom Bacillati; phylum Bacillota; class Bacilli; order Caryophanales; family Paenibacillaceae; genus Paenibacillus; species Paenibacillus sp. CCS19. The sequence goes on along the minus strand of NZ_BTCK01000050.1, from coordinate 17,831 downwards.
GCGAAATTTATCTTTTTGGATTCTTAATCATGAGAATCAGATTGGCAACGAGCGAAATAGCCGCCAACGCCATAATGATGTAGATCATTGTGCCGCCGTCATCCATGCGGATGAATGAGAAGACGAGCACAGCCAGACTTAGAATGATGTTGAGAATGTATTTAAACACAGCGATCTTCCTTTCGAATATATATGCCACTGAGCATTATAACACAGCTAGGGTCTCGGACAAAAAAGGAGCCTGCAGCAACGGGCTGCAGGCTTGTTCAAGTTTTATATAATAAGGGGGGTCTTGTCTCTTATTATAGGAACCTTAGATGAAATGAACCTGAGTGGAACATTACAGAAATATTACAAATTCTGAATCGCTTCCAATTGCCGTTTCATCCAATCGAACGAATGCCTGCCGCTGACCTCATGATCACCCTCGAACAAATCGTAGGCCAATCGCTCTCCGGCATCAGCCCTCTCATACAGCTTCTGTATCTCCGCCACCGCACGCTCAAACCCTTCCGCTGGGAAAATGTGATCGTTACGCCCCGATTCGAGAAAAAGAGGCCGAGGTGCGATCAGTCCAAGAAGCTCCGGCAGCTCCGCCTCGGTCAGAATGCCTGGCGTGTAATTGCAAAGGCAATGCCGAATATCCCAGATACTATCCTTAAATGTATTCGGATAACCGATCAACAGCGCCGCACGAATCCGATCATCGAGTGCCGCAGCGGTGTAGCTGATAACGGATCCGCCGGAGAAGCCGGCAATCCCGATCCGCGATGGATCCACTTCGGGCCGCTCTGCCAAATAATCGAGAGCGCCGATTATTTCGGCTACACGCAATCCGGTTAATGTTCGACCAAGCATCAGCAGTCTTGTGGCCATCACATAGCAGGAATTAGGCGCATTCGGATCGCCCGCTAGATCGCTCGCAAGCCGCCGTTCGCCGAATCCGATAACGTCAGGCGCAATGACGACCATGCCGCGCTTCACGAGTTGGACGGCAAAATGGGAGTGGCCGCCTGTGCTTAACGTATCGATTTCACCGTCTGCCGTCATCCCGCAAATCTGCCGGCTGCCATAGCCATGCCCATGAACGGCAACTACCGCTGGCAAGCGGCCGCTCGTACCATCAGGAATCAATACATACGCTCCGAACGTCAGCCCCGATACTGCGGATAACTCGACACGTTCCCGAATGTAACCGTCACACACCGTTCGTTCGAGCATAACCGGACTGAACCCTGTTGACCGTTCGAACGTTCCGAGCGAATGACGAAGCTGGCCAAGCAGCCATGATCTCCGTTCTTCTGGTGTTTGCTGCGCAGCTTGCCGCTCCCTTACGAGCGTCTGCTCTTCATACCAACGTGCCAGCGCTGCATCCCCTTGGCGCATCCCTTGCCCTCCTTGTTGGTCGCATATGCCCTTATCATAACGGGATTTACGAGAAGTTGAGAAGTGTGAACTGCATAATTGTGCACAAAAGCCGAAAATGTTCATAACAAAAGAGGCGAATTCGTTCATATTTTCCGCGAACCTTCTCTTTCTGGCTTGCCGGCTGTCCGACTACACTGAGTGCAGCACCTGATCGATACACGATCGAGGAGAGGAGAGACCAGCATGCTTCGCAAGAGAGGATTTATGTACGAACTCGTCAAAAACCGGCTGATGTTTATTATGCTGCTGCCCGCGCTGATCTTTTTTCTAGTTAATTCGTACATCCCGATGGTCGGCATCTATTATGCGTTCACCCGGTTCGATTTCAACACCAGCTTGTTCAACAGTGAATTCATCGGCTTCGAGAATTTCAAGTTTCTATGGCGATCAGGCATCTTGAAGCGGCTTACACTCAATACGCTCGGATACAACCTCGCGTTTATCGTTCTGAGCAACGTGTTTGCCATCGCCTTGGCTGTTCTGGTCAGCGAGTTGAAGCTCAAATGGTTTAAGAAACTGACCCAGTCGGTCATGTTCCTTCCTTACTTCATCTCATTCGTTATCTTAAGCGTTATCGTCTACAACTTGTTCAACTACGAGAACGGATTCCTGAACACGACTTTGGAAGCGCTTCATATGGAGCCGATCGATGTCTACAACACGCCATGGGTGTGGGTGCCGCTCATCATCATCTTCTATTTATGGAAAAACATCGGCTACAGCATGATCATCTACCTCGCAGCCATCACCGGCATAAGCGAAGAATATTACGAGGCAGCGAAGATCGACGGCGCGAACATCTTCCAAAGGGTGTGGCATATTACGATCCCGATGCTCAAGACCACTTTCATCGTCCTGCTGCTATTCGCGCTCGGCAGTATCATGAAAGGCCAGTTCGACCTGTTCTACCAGCTCGTCGGCAACAACGGCGTCCTCTACAATGCGACCGACATCCTTGACACCTACGTTTATCGCTCGCTCAAAGTCACGTTCGATATGGGCATGGCCACATCCGCCGGCCTCTACCAATCCGCCTTCGGCTTCGTGCTCGTCATGACCGTCAACTACATTATCCGCAAGATCAACGACGAATACGCTCTCTTCTAAAATGAGCCCAGCCTTCGTGCAGCGTGAGGATAGCGAACAAAAAAGTACTCTAAATCGCCGCAAACGGTGAACTGGCTGGGATAGCGAACAAAAAAGTACACTAAATCGCCGAAGTCGCCGAACTAGCGAGATTAGAGCACAGAAAAGTGCTCTAACGTACCAACAACGCCGAACTGGCTGAGTTAGAGCACAAAAAAGTGCTCTAACCGACCGTCGCTGGCGAACTGGCGGGGATAGGGCACATAAAAGTACTCTATTGTACCAAAAACAGCGAACTAGCCGGGATAGCGCATAAAAAACTGGAACAAAGTCGCGCAGCGACGCCAAGTCGGCCACGCAGTGGCTACGGTCGCACAGCGACCTAAAAGAGGGCCACGGATGTGGCCCGGGCTTCGCGTTGCGAAGCAACGACCGCACCCGCTTGCAAATCTTTCCCGTCGCATGGCGACGGAATCCCGCGCTGCCAAGGGCAGCGCAGCGAGCCCATCGACGGTGGAGAGGGGCGAGCCAAACCCACTCCCCACGACGCTCGTGGGGGAGTGGGAGGGCGGCAAGCGAGCGAAGCGGCGGAATCGTTCTGGAGAAGCAAAGGTTATGCTTCCGAAGCAGCTTTCCTACGGAAAGCTTTAAGCGTTCGCCTTTGTCCACGGATTGTTACATCGTAACGATCTCACCAATTCAGGACAATCCGGGGACAACAGCGATCGGAAGAATGATCCGCCGCGCAGCGACCCGGCCGCCCAGCGGAACTGCTGCGAAGCAGCCTCATCTTAGCACCACCGCAGCATCCATCAGCATTTTTCACCACAACAGAAGGAGGTCCCACATGAGCATCACCACTACCGATCGCCTATTTCGAACGATAGCCTACACCGTACTCATCATCGGCAGCTTGCTATGCCTGTTCCCGTTCCTGCTCGTCATCTCGGCGTCGCTCACCCAGAATGAGTCGATCATCAAAGACGGCTTCCATCTCATCCCGAAGGCGTTCTCGCTTGAAGGCTACAAGATGGTTTTCCGATTCCCCGACCAGGTGCTGCGCGCCTACTGGGTCACGACGGTCACGACAGTCGTCGGCACGCTGCTCGGCTTGTTCCTGGTATCGATGACAGGCTACGTTCTGCAGCGCAAAGACTTCAAATACCGCAACGCTTTCAGCTTCTACATCTACTTCACGACGCTGTTCGGCGGCGGGCTCGTCCCGTGGTACATCTTGATCACGAAATACCTGAAGCTGACGGATACGTACACCGTACTCATTTACCCAGGGTTGATGACGCCGTTCCTTATTATTCTGATGAAGAACTTCATCCGCTCCGCCGTTCCCGACGAGCTGTTCGAATCATCGAAGATCGATGGCGCGAACGATTTCAAAATCTACTACCGCATCGTAGTTCCGCTGTCGATGCCTGGCCTCGCAACGGTAGGCTTGTTCCTAGCGCTTGCGTACTGGAACGATTGGTTCCTATCGTCGCTGTTCATTAATGATCAGCGCATGTACCAGCTGCAATTCTACTTATATAACGTCATCAACACGATGTCGTTCGTGACGCAAATGGGAGCGGGCACAGGCGTATCGCTCGGGACGGACATTCCGACCGAGTCGACGAAGATGGCGATGGCGCTTGTCGTAACAGGACCGATTATTCTGCTGTACCCGTTCGTGCAGCGATATTTTGTAAAAGGACTTACGATTGGCGCAGTCAAAGGGTAAAGGTAAAAGGTAATACCGTAACCACCGGTTACATCCATCGAGAAGAATCATGGCGACAGCTTGGCTTCTCGGGGGTTAACATATTGTCAATGAACCAATCCAAAGGGAGGATTCATTCATGCTTAGACAAAGAAAGCTCTGGATGTCCGTTTTATCCGTTATGCTCGTTCTAACCGTTATCCTATCCGGCTGCGGCAAATCAGACGACAAGACGGACACAGCATCCACCACGACCGACAACTCGGGGGAAACAAAGACAGATACGACGACGGATACGCCGAAGGAGGATGACGGCGCGAAGACGGGCATCGACACATCCAAGCCGGTAGAGCTGCAATTCTACATGCTGGGCGACGCACCGAAAGATCTGTCGAAGATCCAAGACCTCGTAAACCAGATGGCGAAGGAAGAGTTGAATACGACGGTTAAGTTCAACTACACGACATGGACGGACTGGGATCAGAAGTATAAGCTGCTGCTCTCCTCGGGCCAGCCGATCGACCTCATCTTCACGGCGGACTGGACGCAGTTCCAATCGTATGCGAAGAAGGGCGCCTTCCAAGACATTACGGATATTTTGCCTAAGGCAGCGCCTGGTCTGCAATCCTACGTACCGGCTGACATGTGGGATGCCGTGAAAATCGATGGCAAAATTTACACCGTCCCTGCGACATACAAAGAATACGTAACGCTCGGCTTCGTGTATCGTGAAGACCTGCGTGCGAAGTACAACCTTCCGAAGCCGGTCGATATGGCAACGTTCGAAGAATACCTCGATGGCATTAAGAAGAACGAGCCGGACATGATGCCGTTGTCGATGAACTCGAACGTTCGCGACAACCTGATCGCGCCGATCCGCGACCTGACGCACGACGCTATTGGAGCAGCGCCATACGGTGTCGGCATCAAATATAAGGATCCGTCCAACGTATACTCGTATTGGGGTTCCGACGAGCAAGTACAGGATTTGACGATCGTGCAACGCTGGCAGCAGAAGGGCTTCTTCGCGAAGAACGTCCTCAACGTGAAGGACACGATGCAGGATCCGATTATCAGCGGCAAAGCGGCGGCGATTATCGGCGACAATCCTACACGCTTCAATGATACTCGTCTGAAGATGAAATCGGCTCATCCGGATTGGGAGCTCGCATACTATCCATTCCCGCTGGCAAAAGGCTATGCAACGCCGGTTCATCCGATCCATAACGGCTTCGCTGTTCCGAAGAGCAGCAAGAACGCGGAGCGTGCGCTCGCGTTCTACGAGAAAATGGTTCTCGACAAACGCTACAATCAGCTGACGGAATACGGCGTAGAGGGCACGAACTACCAAGTAGCAGACGGCTACTACCAAATGATCGGCGACAGCACGTCCAACGGCTTCCCTCGTGAAGGCATGAACGGATGGGCATGGCGCAATCCAGAGTTTATGTTATTCGACAAGGACTTCGATGGCGTGAAAGAGATTTTCGCATCGCTGGACAAAATTCAATCGCCGGATAAGTTCACCGGCTTCGCTGAAGACTACACGCCTTACCAAGCGGAGAAAGCGGCGGTCGAGCAGGTGGAGAGCCAATATTTTGCGCCGCTCTATGCAGGTTTAGTGGATAATGTGCAAGAAGGCTTGCAGACGGCAATGGCGAAAGCCAAGCAAGCTGGACTTGAGAAGATCCACGAGGAATACAAGAAGCAATGGGACCAATATGTAACATCTAACGGTATCAAGTAAGCGGCTCTGACAGCGTCGGCGTCCCCCGGAACGTTCGGGCGGGCGTCGGCGCTTATCATCCTTCAAGCGGGATACAGACCGGATTAGCTCATACGCTGCTGAAAAGCATAAACACATCTAAAATCACATTGACTGAAACCCCTTTCACTCTTACAATCTCGGTATACATATAGGATGAGGAGGAGCCGTATGCGTCTGAAGCATAGCGAAGACAATGGCAAACTGTTTATTCGATTGCTCCTGAGCATCACGCTCTGTATAGTCGTAACACTGGTCGTCTCTTCCGCTATTTTGTTCACCTTGTTCAATCGAATCGCCTTGAAGCAGGTATACCAATCCGATCTTGCAGCGCTTAACCAGACGAGCAAAGAAGTAGTTGGAATGACCGACAGCGCGCAGTCGCTTTCGTTCCAGCTCTATCAGAATTTGACCATCTCGAAGCTGATGTTTTACGCCAAACCAACCATCTACGACTCCGTTGCAGCTATGCGAGAGCTGAACAACTATTTGAGCTCGATGCCCTTCATCAAATCCATCTACGTGTATAACCCGAACTCGCCTTATGTGTACTTATCCTCCAATTCGAAACAAAGCGGCCTTCTCGCGCCAAGCGAGCTTGCCGATCAAGATATATTGAAGATGCTTGACGATTACCAGGACTATAAGCCGTTCACGCCAATACCGCGGACGATTCCGGTCGATGTGGATTCCGCGGAACGGCAGGCCGTTTATACGTATTTGTGCTATGATGCAATCGGTCTGACCGACAAGGTCAATTCGGCCATTATCGTTAACATTGATGCACAATGGATTAACCGAGACATCGGCAGTCATAGCGGGCAGGCAACGAAAGGCAAATCGTTCATTATCGATAACCTCGGCAGGCTGCTGTCCGGCGACAATCTGCTGGTCGGCGGTTCTGATGATGAAGGGACGTCACTTATTGGGCGTATTGTCGCCGATGCCGATTCGGGTTATTTTATCGGGCAATCGGGCGGGAGCAAATCGCTTGTCTCGTACACGAAACCCGATTCGCTGGAGTGGCGGTACGTACGTATTACGCCTTATCATGATGTGACGCGTCAGGTGAATGGCATTCGCGCGCTGACGATTGCGGTAGCGGCGGGCATTCTCGCGGCAGGCTTGATCATTTCATTCATTCTGTCACGGCGGCTGTACATGCCGATCGACCGGATGGCCAGCCGGATGCGCACGCTTGAGACGGAGAAGCGGAACAGTCTGCTGACGCTGCGGCAGGACTGGCTCCGCAACCTCGTGCTTGGACGCGAAGCGCTCAATCCTAGGCCGCTTCGCAGGCGGATGGACGATCTAGGCATCGAGTTTGATTTGCAGAATGAGTATCGGATGGCGCTGCTCGCGATTGATCGGTTCCAGTCATTCGCGGATACGAGCGGGCCAGATGCTCGTGTTTACAAATATGCGATCATGAACATTTGCTACGAGCTGGCCTCGCAATCGTACAAGGTCGAGACGGTCGATATGGATGCGGACGGCGTGCTGCTGCTGTTAGGCACTTCGGCTGCTGCTCCGTTCGATGATGTGGGGCTGCTCGAGTCGGTGCTGAAGCATATTCAACAGGCGGTGCTTGAGCATCTGCGCATTGGCGTGACGATTGCATACACGGATGCGGACAGTCATGCGGTGCATGTGCATACGATGTATAAGAAGGTGAAGGAAGCTTCGCAGCATCGACTGTTTGCTGGGTATGGCTCGCTCATTCGTGCCAATGAAGTAATTGTGCCGATGCTGAAGGAGTATGTCTATCCGGTCGACAAGGAGAGACGGCTTATCGAGAGCGTGGCGGCTGGCAAGGTGGAGGAAGCGATGCAGCTGATCGGCTGCATGGTGAACGAAACGCGCAGTCACTCCGTACAGGTGGCGCGCTGGCTGCTGTCCCACCTGACAATGGTGCTGACGAATGTGCTCCATTCGCTCCAGCGAAGTCATGCGATCGTGTTCGAACGGAGCCCGGAGCATATGCTGGCGGTCAGCGACCAGCCGTTCGAGACGCTGCAGGAGGCGGAGGCTGCCTTCCAATCGCTGCTTGAGGAAGTGAGGGAGAAGCTCGCCGAGAAACGGAGCATGCGCCACGAGGATCTCATCAAGCATATTCATTTGATTATTGAGGAGCACTACGGCGATTCCAACCTATCGCTCAACTGGATTGCGGATAAGCTGGATTTGTCACCAAGTTATGTGGGGCGTATCTATAAGCAGATTACGCTCAACGCGCTGATTGATGTCATCAATTCCGTACGCATGGAGCGCTCGATCGAGCTGCTTGAGGGCACGCATTATTCCGTAGCGGAGATTGCGGAACGGATCGGATATACGAACCCATCGTACTTCTACCGCATGTTCAAGAAGCACTACGGCGTTACGCCGACCGACTATCGCCGCCGAATCGCCGTTGACGAAGGCGGGGCAGCGGCGAAGGGGTAGCGTGTTTGTCCGGGCACGCTGGTTGCTAGGGTAGGATACCTCTAGGTATCCTATCCTGCCGGTTGGCGGCGTCAGGCATAGATAGAACACAAGGAAGTATCTTAACTCGCCGCAGTAAGGTGCCGAGCTCGAATAGAGAACTTAAAAGTATCCTATCTTGCCGGTTGGCGGCGTCAGGCGTAGATAGAACACAATGAAGTATCTTAACTCGACGCAGTAAGGCAACGGGCTCGAATAGAGAACCTAAAAGTATCCTATCCTGCCGGGTGGCGGAGTCAGGCGTAGATAGAACACAATGAAGTATCTTAACTCGTCGCAGTAAGGCAATGGGCTCGAATGGAGAACCTAAAAGTATCCTATTCTCATCACTTGTCCGCCACCTACGTTATCACACCGCAGCAGCCCCGTTTCTATCTCCGCAGTTTATCACCTTCTCAAACACGCATTGTCCCGACGGTTTCTGTTCCGATTCGTTCGGTTATAATGATGCTAATGAGCAAATTGGTGGAAGGAGAGGAAGGCCGTGCGTGCCACTCGAATTGTGCTGCTGGCCGTCATTGCCGGTGTGTTGGGAGGGAGCCAGATGTTTAATTATTGGAAGCAGAAGGTGCGACCCGCAGCAGTTGGCGCCGTATCCGGCACCGGAGCATTGGCCGCCGCTTCCGCTGAAGTGAAGAACGAGCAATCGCTTACCGACTACATCAAACAACAGCTTCAGACGCATACCGACCGCGTGTCCGTTGCGATGTTAGGCTCCGATCACTCGGAGGAAGCTCTTAAGAGGGCGTTAGCAGCAGCGACAGCGACAGACGATTATATCGCCTATATTATCGATTCCTACTATTACACCATACGCGAGACGTCAATTCGCACGGATGTCGATCTGAGCATCCGCTATCGAGAATCGGCAGAACAGACTGCAGAGGTTAACGCTATCACGGATCGAGCGCTGCGCAACATCATCCAGGACGGGATGAACGACCACGAGAAAGTGAAGGCGATCCACGATTGGGTAGTCGATCGCGTTGAATACGATCAATCGCTTCAGAAATATACCGCTTATGAGGCACTGACGACAGGCAGAGCCGTCTGCCAGGGATATGCGCTGCTTATGTACAACATGCTGACTAAGGCAGGTCTGGACAATATCATTGCAGCGGGAACGGTGAACACCGGCGAGCATGCATGGAATATGGTGAAGCTTGATGGCCAATGGTACCATCTCGACGCCACATGGGACGATGCCGCTGTCGCATCAACGGCAGGCGTTGATGCAGCTCAAGGGGCGATACTCCGAAGCCAGTATCGGTACTATTTGTTGACCGATGAGCAGCTGAGAGCCGATCACCAGTGGACGAAGTCCTATCCGAAGGCAGCCACCGTGTATGCGGATGCACTGCGGAGTAAGATGCAGACCGCACCGAAGGATGCCCAGCGACTAGCGAAGCTCGAGTCTGCGATTGGCCTCGACTGGCTGAAGCCCGAGCGGACGGCGAGCTCGGTCACTTCGCTGGCGAATAAGCTCGCAGATATGTCGGCGCGCGGGAAGCGGGAGCTGCAAGTGCGATACACGCGGGGCGATTCCTGGAACGAAGACATTCGCGCCGCCGTCCGACAGGCTGGTATCCGCGATGGTTATCAGGTACGAAGCACGCCTTATGGCACCGATGGTTCGGTGCTGCTGGAAGTGAAGCTTACGACTTAAATAAGAGTAAACGTAAACAGCCTAGCCGCGCTCCTAATGGAGATGGCTAGGCTGATTTATTGTTCAAGAACGAACATCTTATCTTGGGCCAGAAACTCGTTTGCCGCTACCCAATTAAAAAAAGTAGTTTCATATAGGCAAAAAAGTAGCCTGAGGCACCGATCGCCGCAGGCTCAATATCTATTTCATAAAGGGGGGTCTTGTCATTTATTATGCTGGGCGAAGCTGAAATGAATCTTAAACGGTTATTACAGGTCTGTGACATTGTGTCATCAACTTTGTTACATAGGCAGTATATGGTACTCGTACGATGAGAGACAAAAAAAGTAGCCTGCGGCACCGATTGCCGCAGGCTTCAATATCTATTTCATAAAGGGGGGTCTTGTCACTTATTATGCTGGGCGAAGCTGAAATGAACCTGAAACGCTTATTACAAGATTGTAACAAAGCGATAGCATGTTTGTTGCAGAGAATAATGCTGGGTAGGTGCATCTATTATGAAAGTAAAAATAGTAGCCTGCAGCGCGATCGCTGCAGGCTATCAATTTTAGTTGAATACATAAAGGGAAATCTTGTAACTTATTACCACATAAGAATTTAAGAATTCCGAGTCAACAGGAAGAACAAATTCTTATTGGCGATAAAACCTACCTCTAGACGCGGTCGCTCATCTTGAATGGCTTCGATAGAGGTTTTCTCATGCTGGGCGAAGCTGAAATGAACCTGAAACGCTTATTACAAGATTGTAAAAATGCCGCATCAGCATTGTTACATAGATCGTATCCATGATGCCAAACCGATGCCGCATAATACTGCCTCTTTGTAACGGACAGGTGAGATGCTATTTCGGTGGTAGTCCTTCATCATGCGCGCTAACGGACTGTAAAGACTCTAATTGGTGATTTGCTCAATCCCTATTCCGATTTCTTATCGAATAGCATTTGTGGAGTCCGTTACAACAGAAAAGCATACGTTTCGCTGCCAATAAGATCATCTGAGTTCGTTACAGCCGACGAGTCGCCAACCTCAGGTAACCTCAATCAGCCTCATTGTCAGCCAATTACTCCGCATCACTGCTGCGATTGCGCCGCATCATTTGCTGTCAACTGAGCGGCAGCCTCATTGTCGGCGAATTACTCCGCGTCGCCGCCGCGATTGCGCTGCGTCATTTGCTGCCAGACGGAGCCTGCCGCTTCCTCGCCGCGTTCGATGCGCTCGACGGCCATGCTCGCTTGCAGCGAGATCTCGAACTCCGCGTCATTAACGGCTTCGCGGAGCACATCCAAGGCGCGCTCGTCGCCCGCTTCGTAGAGGAACCGCGCTGCGCGCCAACGCACGAGCTTGTTCTTGTCGCGCAGCGACTCGATCATCGGCTCGATCGCCGCAGCATCGCCGATGTCGGACAGCGTGTCGCCAGCCGTACGGCGGACGGACACGGACTTGTCCTTCAGCGCCGTGAACAGCAGCGGCATCGCTTCCGCGCTTCGCAGATCGCCGAGGTAGACGACGGCCAGGCGGCGGATCGATGCGTTCTCATCAGCGAGCGCACGCTGAAGCATCGGCAGCGCCTCCGGCGTCGATTCCGCCAGCCGATCAAGCGCCGCATAACGCTCTTGCCAATCGGCAGCGTCGAACTTCGCGAGCACCTCATCGGCTGTCAGCGGCGTTGGCCGGATCGGCGCTTCCACGACCGCATCCGGACCTTGCGCTTGCGAAGCCTCCACGAGCTGGGCAAGCCGCTCGTCCGTGTACGCCGCTTCGAGTTCGCGCACGATGTCCGCTGCGATCTCCTCCGGCTCGCCGTAGCGGATACCGAACTCCTCGAGCTTACGCTCGCGGATGAACGTCGTACCGGCTGCCGCCTGCACGGCATCCGTGTAACGCTGTCCCATAGCGGCGCGAACTTCGCGTTCGCCGATACGTACCCGCACCTGCATCGGAATGCCGCGGTAGAACTGGACAAGCACATGTGCTTCGCCGAAGCCGTCGGCGGACGGAGCCGCTCCGACGCCAGCAGCCGCAGCGTCAGCGTCGTCACCGGCTAGCAATCGCCTTGCTTCCGACAGAATGCTCTGCCAGTCCGCGTTCGGCTTACGATCCAGCGCGATGAAATCGGCGGTACGGAATAAGCTTTTAACGCCATTAATGGCGAGCAATGCTCGAATAATCTCTGATGCGCCTTCTGATTTATCCGGCAGATAGGTATGGCGATGTCCGCGCGGCAGTGTTTCGTCGACGTTCAGCTTCATCGAATTCGGGCTTGGCGTTGGTTCTATGGATAACAATTTCATGAATTAGTCCTCCGATCATTAGATGTTCGATAACAGTAGTTTACCCGATCTTGGGACGGGATGCGAATGTAGGATGCATGTACCTCCAATGGACCATAGGCATCGTAATGGAAAGCTACAATAAGCCAGTGATAGTTCATCGATGTCCTAGTGGCGTTATGGATTGCATAACATGATAAACGACGGTTTTTGAGCTCTTTGCACGATCGACTGGTGCATTTGCAACCGAATAAGCGAACTTGAAGCCGAGTCTGCCTTGAGTCTTCATAGAATATGAATGTGTACAATAACAGCAAATTCGGACATAAGAACACCAATTAGGCACAGTGCAACCGTTTGCTTTACAAGGTTATAATAATCGTATATTCCAAATCGGAGGCATACAACTATGACGATAAAATCTCCATCCCGCATTCGTTTCGGCATCATCGGTGCAGGTGCAATCGGCGCCGTTCATATGGAAACTTTGAATAAGCTGGGCGACGTGGCTGAGCTTAGCGCCGTAACCGATACGTATTTGCCGCTTGCGGAGAAACGTGCAGAAGAGCATTCGATCAAGACGGTGCACGTTTCGCCAGAGGCGCTCATTGCAGACCCGGACATTGATGCCGTTGTCGTCGCAGTGCCGAACCAGTTCCACGCGCCACTTACGATTGCCGCACTCGAAGCAGGTAAGCATGTGCTGCTGGAGAAGCCGATGGCGATCAGCTCGGCGAAGGCGAAGGAGATTGTCGATGCGCAGAGACGTACGGGCAAGACGGTTATGATCGCGCAGCAAATGCGTTTCACAGGTCTCTCCCGCGCAGTGAAAGCCTTGATCGATGATGGTGCACTCGGACGTATTTATAATGTCAAAACAGGCTGGCTCCGCAAGAAAGGGATCCCGGGCTGGGGTTCCTGGTTTACCCAGATGGACATGGCCGGCGGCGGTCCGCTGATCGATATCGGCGTTCATATGCTCGATCTGTCGCTTCATCTGATTGACAGTCCGAAGCCGGTCTCCGTATTCGGCACGACGTATTCGGAATTCGGCCCGCATAAGCGCGGGATTGGTACTTGGGGCACGCCGAACTGGGAAGGCAAGTATGACGTTGAGGATTTGGCTGCTGCGCTTATCAAGCTGGACAACGGTGCGACATTGTCGCTCGACGTTAGCTGGGCAGCGCATGCTGCGGATTTGACCGATGAACCGTTCATTCATTTGATGGGCACGGAAGCAGGCGTATCGATCATCGGCAACGCGGCGACGCTGGTGAAGCACGAGAACGACGAGGTTGTGAAGCAAGTAATTCAACCGCTGGACAGCGACAACGAGCGTGAGCTGGTGGCGAGACATTTTATTACGTCGATCCATGAAGGTACGATGCCGATCTCGTCCGTAATTACGGGCTATACGAACAACCGAATTCTCGATGCGATTTATGAGTCGTCCGCAAGCGGCGGCGAAGTGAAGCTGAGCTGGGAATAGGGGCATCGGGGGCATCTGAATATCGATTCTCTAATTATAGAAGCTTTCTGGTCGAGCGATCGGCTGGAGAGCTTTTTTATAGTCGGATAGTAATCTGTAATTGGTTGAGAAGCGGTTGTAAGAGGATAGCTTGGCTATTCGGCATAGATGATAATGGACGTTACAGAGCGCGCGGGGGAGAGGGAAACCTATGAGCAGTACGGACGGAAAGTCCGGCATCGTCGTTGGCATAGATGGCGGCGGCAGTTATTCAAGGGCTATGGCAGTAGACATGGAAGGCAATATGCTCGCCTATTCGGAGCAGGGGCCTGCATCGATCTACAAAGATACTAATGCTGCAGCGAATGTACAACAGGTTATACGAGACGCGGTCGACAAGGCGGGATGTGCTTTAGATGATATTCGGGCCATTGCAGCGGGGATAGCCGGTTATGATGCGCCATCCGATCGGGAATGGGTGGAGGCACTGACGGCGGTGGAAGGCATAAACTGTTCTCGGTGGCATTTTAACGATACGGTCGCGGCTCACTACGGCGCATTGACTGCGCAGCCTGGTATTATTGCGATTGCCGGCACGGGCTCGAACATCTTGGCTGTGACTGAAGAGGGACGTATGATCCGTAACTACGATGCGGGGCATTATGCGGCTAGCGCTGCGCGCTTCCTCTCTTATGATGCGGTCCATGAAGCATTGGCTGGCCTTGTAGACGAATCGGATCAGGAGCTTGCAGCGGCGATGCTCCAACACTGGGGCGTGACATCCGATGCCAAGCTTCGGGAGCTCGCATGGAATGGTTGGATGGATGATGTCCAAAGTCGTAATCGTCAATTCGGCATGTTCGCCCCTCGTATTACGAAAGCAGCCCTTCGGGGCAGCACGCTCGCTCGTCGCGTATGCGATAAGGCCGTTGATCAGATGGCTACCGGAATAGGGATGCTGGGTGCAGCATTTGCTGACGAGACTGTTCAAGTCTCTTATATTGGCAGTGTCATTAACAGCGAATATATCAAAACAAGCTTGACCCAGCGGCTGGCTGCCAGTCGAGTGAAACAGTTCAATATTGTAGAACCGGTACTGCCGCCTGTCGCAGGAGCGGCGTTATATGCATTAAACCGTCTGCTAGGTGAAGCGGATCGCGAGAAATGGATAACAAATTTGCAAAAGAACATTTTATCCCATTCGCAGTCATTATGACGAACGGGCGTTTCTGTGATATAATAACCCGATGAACACGTTTGAGAGGACGGGATTTAAACAATGATAAGCACGACTGGCGTATCGCTTCGTTACGGTAAGCGACCGCTCTTCGAGGATGTTAATATTAAGTTTACTCCAGGTAACTGCTATGGCTTGATCGGCGCCAACGGTGCAGGCAAGTCGACGTTCCTTAAGATTCTATCCGGCGAGATCGAGCCTAACACGGGCGAAGTCCATATCGCTCCAGGCGAACGTATGGCGGTACTGAAGCAGAACCATTACGAATACGATGAGTTCCCAGTCATCGAGACGGTTATGATGGGCCACAAGCGCCTGTATGACGTCATGCAAGAGAAGAACGCGCTGTATGCGAAGGCTGAATTCACGGACGAGGACGGCATTCGCGCTGGTGAGCTCGAAGCTGAATTCGCCGAGATGAACGGTTGGGAAGCAGAGTCCGAAGCAGCAGAGATGCTCAACGGCCTTGGCATCTTCCCGGAGCTTCACGACAAGCAAATGAAGGAGCTCGGCGGCAACGAGAAGGTTCGCGTACTGCTCGCGCAGGCTTTGTTCGGCAGCCCGAATATCCTGCTGCTTGACGAACCTACCAACCACTTGGATATGGAATCGATTCACTGGCTGGAGAACTTCCTCGCGAAGTTCGAAGGTACAGTCATCGTAGTCAGCCATGACCGTCACTTCTTGAATACGGTATGTACGCATATCGCCGATATCGACTTTGGCAAAATCCAAATGTACGTCGGCAACTACGACTTCTGGTACGAGTCCAGCCAGCTGGCGCTTGCGCTCCAACGCGACCAGAACAAGAAGAAAGAAGATAAAATCAAAGAACTGCAAGCGTTCATCCAGCGCTTCAGCGCGAATAAATCGAAATCGAAACAGGCGACGTCGCGTAAGAAGATGCTCGACAAGATCTCGCTTGACGACATTCGTCCTTCGAACCGCAAATATCCGTTCATCAACTTCAAGCCAGAGCGCGAAGCGGGCAAGCAATTGCTGCTCGTAGAAGGTCTGACGAAGTCGATCGACGGCGAGAAAATTCTCGACAACCTGACGTTCACGGTCAACAAAGGCGACAAAATCGCACTCGTCGGCCCGAACGGCTTGGCGAAGACGGTCTTGTACCAAATCATCACGGGCGAGCTCGAGGCAGACGCTGGATCCTATCAATGGGGAATCACGACAACGCAAGCGTACTTCCCTAAGGACAACTCCGCATACTTCGATGGCGTAGATCTGACGCTCGTGGATTGGCTGCGTCAATTCTCCAAGGAGCAGGATGAGACGTTCATCCGCGGCTTCCTGGGCCGCATGCTCTTCGCAGGCGATGAAGGCATGAAGAAAGCAAGCGTATTGTCCGGCGGCGAGAAAGTTCGCTGCATGTTGTCCAAGATGATGCTGTCCGGTTCCAACGTGCTTATCATGGACGAACCGACGAACCACTTGGACCTCGAATCGATTACGGCGCTCAACAACGGTATGATTGACTTCGACGGCACGATGCTGTTCACGTCGCATGACCATCAGTTCGTGCAGACGGTAGCGAATCGTATTTTCGAAATCACACCGAACGGTCTGATCGACCGTACGATGTCTTACGACGAGTACCTGGAGAATGCAGACGTGCAGGCGATGCGCGCTCGTATGTACCCGGCTGAGTAAGAATCTGAAGCCCGCAGGCGGAAGCGCCTTGCGGGCTTTTTGTGCAACCAGATTGAATGACAGACGTAACGGTTATATGAAGAGAAAGGGAGGCGATACAGATGTCTATTTTCGACAAGATGAAGCAAGGTGCCTCGGATGCGGCCCGCAAAGCACAGCAAACGCTTGAGATCGCGAAGTTGAACGGTCAGAAGTCGTCGCGCGAGAAAGATATGAGCAAACTGTATTCGCAAATCGGAGAAGCCGTATTCGAAGCACATCTGTCCGGGGAGCATGAGGCGTCGGCGGAGGTCATTGAGGCTTGCTGCGAGAAGCTGATGGTTATGAAGCAGGAAATCGAATCGATTGATCATAAAATTAAGGCGATCAAGCTGGAGAAAAGCTGCGCCTGCGGCACCGTAGTTCCGCTAAACGCCAAGTTCTGTCCGGACTGCGGCACGCGGTTCGCGACGGAACAGGATCTGAAGCCCGAGATGGAGAGCGGCGAAATCCGCGTCATCTGCCCGAACTGCGATAACGAGAACGAGCTGATGGCTCGCTATTGCACGGACTGCGGACATGAGCTTGGCAAGATGAAGCCATCGCCAACGAAGTCGAACGTTCAAGCAGTAGACTCGGAGCCGGAATCGTATGTGGATGTTGATCCTGAGCCGATTGTTGAGACGTATGAGGAGAAGGACCGAGCATCTGCGCAGCCTTCTTCGTATGAGGAAGAGCAGCCGAAGCGCCGCGACGAAGGCGGCAATGGCGGCTGGAGCGGATTTTCGTTTGATAAGTACGACAAATAGATGACTGAATTGCGAGACCTGCCCGAAGGGGTGGGTCTTTTTGTTTTGGTGAAATATGTTGAGTTCAGTGGGGATTCATGGTAGTTATAGGGATAAAGGGGTATTCAGTTGTGCCTGCGAAATAGAAGTCTTATCGAGCTATGAAGTGCGGATTCATGTTATTACGAATGTTAATAACGGTAATTTCATTTTTATTAGACGGATTGTCAAGCCAAGTGCGACAGTTCATCCATGAAGGCTTCGTAAGCAGATTTCCAGTT
>NZ_BTCK01000049.1:0-49151 GCF_033239625.1 Paenibacillus sp. CCS19 | reverse complement strand
ATATTGGCGGTGGACGCCACGGTGAGCCGGGATAAGGTGCAGAAATGCACCATATTGGCGGTGGACGCCACGGTGAGCCGGGATAAGGTGCAGAAATGCACCATATTGGCGGTGAACGCCGTGGTGAGGCTGAATAAGGTGCAAAAATACACCTTATTAGCGCGAAAGCGCCGCGTGAGGCAGAATAAGGTGCAGAAATGCACCTTATTGGTGCCAAAGTGCCACGTGAGGCTGAATAAGGTGCAGAAATGCACCTTATTGGTGCCAAAGCGCCACGTGAGGCTGGATTAGGTGCAGAAATGCACCTAATGAGCGCATGAGCACCAGCAAATACGTCGCACCTCAGTGAGCAAGCAGAATTAAGACGATAACGGTGCGTAAGGCATCGTTGCGATATATGAAGATTAATAAGGAGGGCCATGAAATTGGCTATTCGCAGAGCGTTAATTAGTGTATCGGACAAAACAGGTATCGTAGACTTCTCCCGTGAGCTTGCAGCATTGGGCGTTCAACTCATTTCGACAGGCGGTACGAAGACGCTGCTCGAGAAAGAAGGCGTACCGGTAATCGGCATCTCCGAGGTAACGGGCTTCCCAGAAATTCTTGACGGCCGCGTTAAGACGCTGCACCCAGCTGTTCACAGCGGTTTGCTCGCTGTTCGCGACAGCGAAGAGCATCAGCAAGCAATGAAAGACCTGGGCCTTGACTACATCGACATCGTAATCGTTAACCTGTATCCATTCGCAGAAACGATTGCTAAGCCTGACGTAACGTACGAAGACGCGATCGAGAACATCGATATCGGCGGCCCGACGATGCTTCGTTCCGCAGCTAAGAACCACGCTTTCGTATCGGTCGTTGTTGACGCAGCCGACTACGCGAAAGTGCTGGAAGAAGTTAAGGCTGGCGGCGACACGACGCTCGAAACACGCAAACGTCTTGCTGCGAAAGTATTCCGTCACACGGCGGCATACGACTCCCTCATCGGCGACTACCTGTCCAAGCTGCTCGGCGATCCAATGCCTGAGAAGTACACGGTAACGTACGAGAAAGTACAAGACCTTCGTTATGGCGAGAACCCGCACCAGAAAGCTGCTTTCTACCGCAAGCCGCTTGCACAAGAAGGCAACATCACAACGGCAGAGCAGCTGCATGGCAAAGAGCTGTCGTACAACAACATCAATGACGCGAACGCTGCACTGGCAATCGTGAAGGAATTCAACGAGCCTGCAGTTGTAGCTGTTAAACATATGAATCCTTGCGGCGTTGGCATCGGTGCTGACATCCATGAGGCTTACCAAAAAGCATACGCAGCAGATCCAACGTCGATCTTCGGCGGCATCGTTGCGGCGAACCGTACGATCGGCGCTGATACGGCTCAACTGCTGAGCGAGATCTTCCTCGAGATCATTATCGCTCCAGACTTCTCCCCAGAAGCGCTTGAAATTCTGACGAAGAAGAAAAACATCCGCCTGCTCAAGCTCGGCGAACTGCAAGCTGCTGGCGAGCGCAAGCCAGAGCTGCTCGTAACTTCGGTTGACGGAGGCATGCTCGTACAAGAGAGCGACGTTCACTCCCTGACGGAAGCGGACCTGCAAGTGGTAACGAATCGCAAGCCAACGGAAGAAGAGCTGAAGCAGCTGTTGTTCGGTTGGAAAGTTGTGAAGCACGTGAAATCCAACGCAATTCTACTTGCGAAGGACAACATGACGATCGGCGTTGGCGCTGGTCAAATGAACCGTGTCGGCGCAGCGAAGATCGCAATCGAGCAAGCCGGCGAGAACGCACAAGGCGCTGCACTGGCGTCCGATGCATTTTTCCCAATGGGCGATACGGTTGAAGCAGCTGCTAAAGCTGGCATCACGGCAATCATCCAACCAGGCGGCTCGGTCAAAGACCAAGAGTCGATCGACGCAGCGAACAAACACAACATCGCGATGGTGTTCACGAGCGTTCGTCACTTCAAGCACTAGGATACATTCAAAGCTCACTAACGGAGCAGGACATACGGAGGGACGCTATGCGCGGCATGGCGTCCATTCGTTCATTTTGGTAACCCGATTGTGAAGAGAGATTACTGAGCGTATGCTTTCGATGCAAGTTTTTGCTTGCAGGAAGTGTATTCCATGATATTGCGCAAAAACTTTTAGGAGGCTATCCTACCCATGCGGATTCTAGTTATTGGCGGCGGCGGACGCGAGCACGCGATCGTCTGGGCGCTTCAGAAGAGCGAGAGAGTGAAGGAAGTATTCTGTGCACCGGGCAACGCTGGTATCGCACAACTGGCGGAATGCGCGCCAATCGCAGTGAGTAAGTTCGATGAGCTAATCGCATACGCGAAGGACAAGCAAGTTGATCTGGTGTTCGTTGGTCCGGATGACCCGCTTGCAGCAGGCATCGTTGATGCTTTCGAAGAGGCTGGCATTCCGACCTACGGTCCTCGCAAGAATGCGGCAGAGATCGAAGGCAGCAAGATTTTCATGAAAAACCTGCTTAGAAAGTACGACATCCCTACGGCGAAATACGAGACGTTCAAGGACTTCGAAACAGCGCTCGCCTACCTGCGTCAGCAGGAAGCGCCAATCGTTGTGAAGTCGGACGGCCTTGCTGCCGGCAAAGGCGTTACGGTTGCAGCTACGCTCGAAGAAGCGGAAGAAGCACTCCGTTCGATGATGTTGGACAAGGTGTTCGGCAACTCCGGCAACAGTGTCGTTATTGAGGAGTTCCTGGCGGGCGAAGAAATGTCGATCCTCGCGTTCGTTGACGGCGAGACGGTACGCGCGATGTCGCCAGCGCAAGACCATAAGCAAGTGTTCGATAACGACAAAGGCCCGAATACGGGCGGCATGGGTACGTACTCGCCGCTGCCGCACATCGAGCAGTCGATCATCGACGAAGCGATCGAGAACATCATTAAGCCAACGGCGAAAGCGATGGTTAGCGAGGGTCGTCCGTTCCGTGGCGTTCTGTTCGCGGGTCTGATGATGACGAAGAACGGCGTTAAGACGATCGAGTTCAACGCACGCATGGGCGACCCAGAGACGCAAGTTGTACTGCCGCGCCTGAAGACGCCTTTGTTCGATATCGTGGAAGCATCGATGAACGGCACGCTTGCTGACCTGCCGATCGAGTGGAGCGACGAAGCTCACGTATGTGTGGTTATGGCATCGGAAAACTACCCGGCATCGTATCCAACAGGCCGCACTATCGAAGGCATTGAAGCCGCAGAAGCGCAAGGCGCACTCGTGTTCCACGCTGGTACGGCAACGAAGGACGGCCAGCTCGTAACGAGCGGCGGACGTGTTCTCGGCGTAGTCGGCCGCGGCCGCGACATCGCTGAAGCTCGTACGCGCGCGTACGAAGCAGTCAGCGTTATCAAGTTCGAAGGTGCTCACTCGCGTACCGATATCGCGATGAAGGCGCTCCGCTAGGAGTTAGGGGTGCCGCCCCTTAGCACCCCGTTTTTTCTATAATTCAAGGTCGAATTTCTCTATAATCCAAGGTCAAATGAAGATTTTCTACCCACCCAAACCCTCCCTGCAAGGGAGGGCCCCATGGGTTTCCAACCCCTGGACCCCGGAAGGGGATGGTGGCCGAACAGAGGCGCGTGCAATTTACTACTTGCTAAGAGTCGCGTGACCCTACGGGTCACAGCTTCTGGTTGGTGCTTACAAAGAAACATTGCTAAGCAACGTCTGTTCAATAAAAAGCCAGCAGTCTGCACCAGCTCTAATGAGCTGATGAGGGCTGCTGGCTTTTTGGTCCGTTCGAATGCTTCTACGAGATTTACTGCAATTTATGTCGCATGACCCTACGGGTCACAGCTTCTGGTTGGTGCTTACAAAGAAAAATTGCTGAGCAACGTCTGTTCAACAAAAAGCCAGCAGTCTGCACCAGCTCTAATGAGCTGATGAGGGCTGCTGGCTTTTGGTCCGTTCGAATGGTCTTACGAGATTTATTGTGTTCTATGTCGCACGACCCTACGGGTCACAGCTTCTGGTCGGCGCGTACAAAGAAACGTTGCTGAGCAACGTCTGTTCAACAAAAAGCCAGCAGTCTGGACCAGCTCTAGTGAGCTGATATGGACTGCTGGCTTTTATTTTGTTCGCACTTTTGTGTTTGAACTGCTCGAACAAGAGTTGTGCCCCAAAGGGGCACACGTCTCTAAGCACGCCGTATCTTCCACTCGCCTTAGTTGCGCCACCGACCCAATCCGGGGTCCCGGGGTTGGAAACCCCGGGGGTCCTCCCTAGCAGGGAGGATTTAGGTGGGTAGAAAAATTGGTTTAAATGGGGTATAAGGGGCGAAGCCCTTTCTTCTCCTGACGGGGTTCCAGGGGCGAAGCCCCTTTGTCCTCCTGACGGGGTCCGAGGGGCGAAGCCCCTGTTACTCCTTATAGAATAAGGAGTTGCGGTTGGAGAACACATAAACGACTGCAACTATCAAGCCAATCACGAGTGCTGTTGAAATCCAATGATCCGTAAGCCAATCTATCCATGCAGGCATAGCGGTACCTCCCTGAATTGAACCTTTAGTACCGTTAGTATGAGCGTCCGATGGAAACCTATCCATTTGCCGTTGACAACGATGGATTAGGGTGTTATTCTGATATCAGTTAATTCATACTATACGGGTAGGAATAATAGATAAATAAAAATAAACGGAAATGATGATCAGACAAATGGCTCAAGCTAAAGTTAGGAACGATATGAACAAGCGGATTGGCGGAGGTGGCGACATGGAGAAACAATTGGTGCTGAAACATGAGGATTTGAATTTGACGGCGACGTTACATTATCCGACGGGAGAAGGTGCTTCGGAGGGCAAGAGTCAGGCGATCATTATATGCCACGGTTTCGTGGGCAACCGGATCGGCGTAGATCGATTGTTCGTGAAGGCGGCAAGAGCGCTCGCTGCTTCAGGCTCGTATGTTCTGCGTTTCGACTATGGCGGCAGCGGCGAAAGCGATGGCAACTACGGCGATCTCGGATTAGAGTCGATGATTGCGCAGACGCGTACGGCGATTGATTACGTCACCTCGATGGATGCGGTCGATCTGCAGCGGGTCGTACTAATCGGACATTCGTTGGGCGGAGCGGCTGCACTGCTGACGGCTGTGCGGGATCGTAGGGTGAAGCGGCTTGTGCTCTGGTCGCCAGTAGCTTATCCATTCAATGACATCGTTCGTATTGTAGGCCGTGCCGGTTATGACGAAGCGATTGAGAAGGGCAGCACGGATTATACGGGCTACTCGCTCAAGCCGGCATTCTTCAACTCCTTGCAGGAGCACCAGCCGTTCCAAGAAGCCAAGCGCTTCGGTGGCGATGTACTGCTCGTTCATGGCACTAGCGACGACGTTATCCCGGCGGACTACAGCTTTTTGTATCAGAAGGTGTTCTGGACGCGGAGTGACGGGATTTGCGACAAAGAGATCATTTTCCAAGCGAATCATACGTACTCGACGCGCAAACACCAGGAAGAAGCGATTAACGTGACGCGCAACTGGCTCACCGGGCTGGATCGCCGCCACGAAGAATGGCATCATTGGAGTATATAGAGAGATTAGTTTCATGCATTTATTAAACGGGTTTCAAAGAGCCGTCCTCGATATCGAGGGCGGCTTTTTGGTGCGCTTATGATGGATAAGTCGAGACAAGGGAGTACCGAGGGATCGAGAGATATGTCTTAATCTGAAAAAATGCATCAACTGAGGCGATTACCCCATCCCTCGGCGAACTGATGGAGGTTCTGGAGATAGCGCCATTGCAATATGTGCAGCAGAATCCGATTAACGCGGCTCTCCATTCCTCGCCGTTGCATTTTGTACAACAGAAACTAGGCCTAATCCGGCAATATAGCTCAATCAGCGCGGATGAGCGACATTTCTGTTGCATGAAATGCAGCAGAAGCACGAGAAGAAGGACAATTTCCTCAATTCCGTTGTACGAATTACAACGGAGTGCCCAACCGCTAAACAAGCAATGGTGCGAAGCTATGCATTCTCTAACACAGAACTTGCCATAGACGCGGGTTGTTGTGCACGATGCAACCCCTGTACCTCACGTAAATCGAACCTGCCCCTCGACGAGACAAGCTGTCCACATTTGTGGTTAAATGGAAACAGAGAGTGTTATTGCCTACAAGAGGAAGTTCAAAAAGTCCGCTTTTGATCACGAAGTTAGACAGAAAGGTTATTCGACGTCGAAGCTTGCGTTCACCTTTGGAGTCCGGAGATTATGCTTCCGATGCAGGTTTCCGCTGGAAACCTTGTATCATGTAGGTTTTGCCTACACTCCGTTCCTCCTCCTTCAGGTTCTCGCAATCTTCTCGGTGCTGAAAACCGAACTTTTTGAACTGGCATTACAAGAAGCGAAGGGTGGAATTGCGAAGGATGATGACGAAACGCACGCATCGAATAGCGGCGCTGCTGCTCGCCGCTGCACTTGGATTGACCGCTTGCGGATCAGGCGGCAAAGAGGAACAACCAACACAACCAGCCGTAACCGAACCGTCCACAACCGATACCCAAACAGAGACGAACCCGACCTCGGAGCCGCCTGCTCCCGTATCCACACTGACTGCACCGCTGACCGGCCTCCCGGCTGATCAAGAGCTGAAGCAGCGGCCGATCGCCGTCAGCGTGAACAATTTCAAAGCCGCAAGACCGCAGTCCGGCCTGACGCAGGCCGATATCGTATGGGAAGTGCTCGCCGAGGGCGGCATTACCCGGCTGATTGCCGTGTTCCAGAGCTCATCCTTCACGGACCCGATTGGTCCGATTCGCAGCATCCGTCCTTATTTGATCGACATTGGGGAATCCTATAAGTCCGTTATCGTGCATGCTGGCGCAAGTACGGACGCCTATGATCTGCTGCAGCATCATGGCAAGGACTATCTCGATGAGATTACGAACGCAGGCCCATACTATTGGCGAGATAAAACGCGTAAAGCGCCGCATAACCTGTATTCCGATCTGACCAAAATGCGCGCCGGCGCAGAGAAGAAGAAGTACGCAACCGAAGTGACGATTCCGATGCTGCCTTTCGCCGCTGAAGGAGCCGGTACATATGACGGTCCGGCAACGAGCATCGACATTCATTTCATGCTCGATGACTACAAAGTCAGCTACGCCTACGATGCGGCCAAAGGTCTCTATATGCGCTCGATCAACGGCGAATCGCATATCGATAAGAACAATAATGAACAGCTGTCCGCAGCGAACGTCATCGTGCTCGGCGCAGATCATAAGACGCTGGACGATTACGGCCGGCTTAGCGTGAATCTGACTTCCGGCGGCAAAGCCGTCCTGTTCCAGAATGGACAAGCGGTCGCATGCGAATGGACGCGTCAAGGAACGGATGTGATCCGCATTATGAAGGACGGCAAGGAACTGCCGCTGCTTCCGGGCCATACTTACTATCACATCGTTCCGAATAATCCGTCGTTCGAGAAACATTTGGCATATGGGTGAAACTTGTCGATTCGGGGAAGACTGTCAAAAGTAACGCAACAATCATAAAAAGTTAAAAAGTTTTGTTATCGGAATGTTAAATCCTTTACGAAAACTTAACATATGCCATTCGGCCGTGTTAAAATATACAACGGTCAAGTAATTCGGCGCGTTACGTAATACACTTTCCGAATCGACGAAGGAGATCGAGCATGTTCAAGAAGAAAGATATCTTTTTTAGAACGTTAGAGGAGATGGCAGATACACTCGTTGTTGCTGTGGAATATTTCGGCGATAACGTCTCGAAGCTGCAGGATGTGAGTGCATTCGCCAAGCAGATGAAGCTTTACGAGACACAATGCGACAAATACACGCATACGATTCTGACAGAACTCAACAAAACGTTCATAACGCCAATCGAGCGCGAGGACATTATGGCACTCACCAAATCGCTCGACGATGTGCTCGACGGCATCGAAGCATGTGCTTCCCGTTTCGAGATGTACCAGATCAAGGAGCATGACGAGTATATCTCCCTGTTCGCGGACAACATCGTACGCTGTTCACACCAGATCAAGAAGGCGATCTATCTGTTGACGCAGAAGAAGCTGCTGGCCATGCGTGAACCGAACATTGCAATCAATGAGCTGGAGAACCAAGCAGACGATCTGCTGCGGGTAAGCATCACAAGCTTGTTCAGCAACGTGAAGGACCCGATCGAGCTCATTAAACGGAAAGAAATTTACGAACGGCTCGAACAAACGACCGACTACTGCGAGGACGTCGCTAACACCCTCGAATCAATCATTATGCGTAACAGCTAACGAGGGGCAGGGCGATAACGGATGGATACAACTTATGTAATTCTCTCAATCGTAGTAGTATTAGCGCTTGGCTTCGACTTTATTAATGGATTTCATGATACAGCCAATGCAATCGCGACGACCGTATCGACTCGGGCGCTTAAGCCGCGTATAGCGATTATGCTTGCGGCAACGATGAACCTGGTCGGCGCATTGACCTTCACAGGGGTGGCGAAGACGATCGGCGGCAAGGTGGCCGATCCGTTGACCTTGCAACACGGGGAGCAGATCGTCATTGCCGCGCTGATATCGGCGATATTGTGGAACCTGCTGACGTGGGCGCTGGGCATCCCTTCGTCCTCCTCCCATACGTTGATCGGCTCCCTTGCGGGTGCCGTCATCTCGGCGGAAGGCTTCGACGGCATCAATGCTAGCGGCTTCACGAGTATCGTACAAGGTCTTATTTTATCGCCGATCATTGCATTCTCCATTGGTTTCGTTGTGATGTGGCTGTTCAAAATCATATTCGCGAACCAGAGTCCGCATCAGCTGAACAAAGGATTCCGGACCGGTCAGATCCTGACAGCCGCGCTCCAATCGTTCGCTCATGGTACGAATGATGCGCAGAAGGCGATGGGTATCATCGTGTTCGCGCTTATGTCGGCTAACATCCAACAGACGGACAGCGTTCCGCTGTGGGTCAAGCTGTCGGCTGCCATTGCGATGGCACTCGGCACGTCGATCGGCGGCTGGAAGATTATTAAGACGATGGGAACGAAGATTTTCAAAATCGAGCCGATCAACGGCTTCGCGGCGGACATTACGTCATTCGGCGTAATCATGACTGCAACGATTACGAAATTCCCTGTCAGCTCGACGCACGTCATTACGTCGGCCATTCTCGGCGTGGGCAGCGCGAAGCGCTTCTCCAGCGTTAAGTGGGGCGTAGCAGGCAAGATCGTCGTATCGTGGATCATTACGATTCCGATCTCGATGATTGTTGCGGCAGGCGTGTACCAAGTCATTAAATGGTTGTTCCTCTAAAAATAAAACCGTGCTCAGTCACTATGGTGACAGCACGGTTTTTTGGTATGTTGGATCTTGCTTGCAACGGCTGCCACAGCGCCTATTCCGCTCTAAACGGAAGGAATTCGTGTATAACGGTTGTGAGAGAGGCTATAGCGCGAGGGAAGGCGCGTGAATAGGCTCAGAGGAGTAAATAGGCCCTCATACAATCCTTATCGTTAGGAAAAGGGGTATAAGGGCCTGGATAAGCACTGCTACAACCGTAAGGCAGCTTCCTCTCTTATCGGCTTCGCGCTAGAGCGAAAGGTTAAGAGGCTGGCAGCTTATAGAATCGGAGAGACAAGCTTCGAGATCGACTCGTTGAACTTGCTCCAAGCCGAACGGTTGTTGTAATCCTCCAGCGTGAACGGCTCGCTGTCCTCGACATCGCGCCAGTAAATCTCTTCAAGGCGCTGCGCGGTCGGCTGATCGTAGATGATCGCATTCACCTCGAAGTTGAGCTTCAAGCTCCTAATGTCGAAGTTCGCTGTGCCGACGCTGGCAATCTGGCCGTCGACGACCATCATTTTGGCATGAAGGAAGCCGTTCGTATAGAGGTAGCATTTGATGCCATTGCTGAGCAGCTCGCCGACATAGTAGCGCGAAGCCCAATGAACGAACATGTGGTCCGCGAGCTTCGGCAGCATAATGTGAATCTGAACGCCGGACAAGGCGGCGACGCGGAGCGCGCTCAGCAAGCTTTCGTCCGGGATAAAATACGGCGTCTGCAGCAGAATCGAATGCTTGGCGGAATGGATCATATTGAGCAGCGCGTTCTCGATATGGAACGACTGGCTGCTCGGACCGCCGGCGACGAACTGCATCGGCAGTCTGTTCTTCGTGTTAGGCAGCCGGAGCGGTCCGGGCAAGCCTTGAATCTTCTGATTCGTCGCAAGGTTCCAGTCCATCAGGAACAGCCGCTGAAGCGATGGGACGCCTTCGCCGATCAACCGGATATGCGTATCGCGCCAATTGCCGAATCGACGGTCGAGGCCGACATATTCGTTGCCGACATTGAAGCCGCCCGTGTAGGCGATAAGACCGTCGATGACGACGATTTTGCGATGGTTGCGGTAGTTGATCCGATAGTTCAAGTAGGGAATGCGGGATGGGAAGAAAGCAGCACGTTCGCCGCCTGCCGCATCGAATGGCTTGAAGAACTTCGCGTTCAGCTTGCGGGATCCGATATCATCGTACAGCAGCCGCACCTGAATGCCTTCTTGCGCCTTCGCGATCAGCGCATCGCGGATTTTGCGGCCCCACTCATCATTGTTGAAAATATAATACTGCATATAGATGCTGTGCTTCGCTTCGGCGATGTCGGTCAGCAGCCGCTCGAACTTCGAGAGACCGTCCGTGAAGAAGTCGATCTCATTATGAAGCGTGAGCAGAGCTCGAGCGCTGGATACGTTCATCTCGATCAGCTTGCGGTGCGCAGCGGTCGTCCCGTCTTCATCCCCGAGCCAGCCTTCGGACAGCAGCTGCTCCTGCTCAGCGACGAGCGAGAGCAGCGCGGTCTGGTCGCGCTTGCTGAAGCGGTACAGCTTGCGTCGGCGCAAATTTTGGCCCAGGATCATGTAGAGCACGAAGCCGAGCACCGGTACGAACAGCAGCACCATGAGCCAAGACCAAGTGGCCGCAACGTTGCGCCGTTCCATGAAGACCACAACGATCGCGAGCAATATATTGATAGGCAATAAGAGTAAGGTAAGATCGGAGTTCCAAGTCATTGGTTGATGCTCCCTGTGAATAATGCATGAATAGCATGAATAACGTTGCACATTGCATCTTACCTATTTTCGGTAAAGGCGTCAAGAATGATACGTCGATTGGAGCGAAGCTGTCAGGTTATTCAAAATCGTCTGTTGACAACGCTTACAAGACGGTGATATGATCGATTCACGTTAATTGTGCAAACGTTACCATCTTTTCTTTCGTTTCCTCAACAGCATGATCGATGCTCTTCCTCGTAATCATTAGTTGGCTTATCGTTCCAAATCCATTGCTGTATCTAAGAATGCTGTCACTCATTGTCGATTGTCTGCTCATTCCTGTCCGAATTAGGGTTTGAGCGTCAGTCGTTTATTCGTGCGTTTTGTGCAAACGTTTGCACAAAAGTTGCACAACGGAATAAGCGCGAAGACGGGAAAATCCAGGCTGCAGGAAAGGCTGAAAGGCTGGAAGGCTGAAAGGTCGGAAAGCTGGAAGGGCGGAGGGCTGGAGAAGCTGGAAGGTTCGAAGCCAGAAGGTTCGAAGCCAGCCAGAAAGCCGGAGCAGGAAGACCTGAAGGTCCAAAGTCTGAAGGTCTGGCGCCGCGGAAGGTTGGAAGGCTTAATTGTCCGAAAGCCAGAAGGCCGGAGAGCTGAGTCGCGGGATGTTCCAAGAGTCTGGAGCCGGAAAGATGTGTTCCAGCTAAGCGCAGTGCAATCCGTTGGCAAGGGTGCGGAATAAAGTACAGCATTAGGGTTTGTTTGAACGGTGTGAGGGACAGCGGAAGAAAAGGCGTAAACGATCGGCACGATCCGAAGTGAATACGATTTCAGGGAGGTACACAGTTGATGCGACATCGAACGAAGAAGGCCTATTTATTCGTCATTTGTCTTGTGGTGCTCGTGCAGTGCTTCGCAGGCGCTGCACTGTCTAGCGGAAGAGCGTATGCGGATGATGGCGGAAGCGGTGCAGGCGGCGGAACCATACAGCCGCTTGATCCGAATTACGGGGCCGGCCAGCCGGGCGGCGCAACGCGCTGGTACGCGACAGGCAGCTTCAATGGATGGAACGAGAAAGACGCTGCTAACCAATTCAAGCATCTGGTTGGCGGATTCTATATGTTTGCGCTCACGCTTGATCCGGGCAATTACGAGTTCAAGCTGACGAAGAACGAGACATGGGACGGGTTCAGCAACGCAGGCGGAAACTTCAGCCTGACGGTGCCTGGTACAGAGAAGACGGAGGTTCGTTTCTATATCAATGAGGAGCTCGGTCAGGCGCGCATCAGCCTGCCAGGCGTAACGAATCTGCCGCAGTATGTGCCAACGGTGCAGCTGGCCAACTGGCCTCGCCTTGTGGGCAGCATCCAGAAGGTTTTCGGAGAGAATGAGTGGAGCCCGGAATCCGCGCAGCAGATGTTCGTCGACTACAACTTCGACGGGTCCGTATTCAAGCTGCAGCGCACGCTGCCGGCAGGCAATTACGAAGCGAAGGTAACGATGGGGAACAGCTGGGCGGTCGACTATGGATCCAATGGCAAAGGCGGTTCCAATCTGGTCGTGAACGTGTTGGATCCATCGGACGTTACCTTTACGCTTGATGTGGCGGCTGGGAAGCTATCGCATAATTACAAGCCGAAGGATCAAGACTTCGACGGACAGATCAACAAGGATGCGATCGTGTTCGACAGCCGATCGGTTACATACAAGAAACCGTTCGGCGCAATCGAAGAAGGCATGCAAGATCTGACGCTCCGCATTGCAGCGGAGGCAGGAGACGTTGAGCTCGCACGCGTCGAGCTGACGGACGGCACAGGCTTCGCCCGCACGTTCGATATGGCGAAGACGACAACGACAGGTGGCAAAGATTATTGGGAAGCGGTTGTTCCGAAGCAGCAGCTGGCTCCTTATGGCATTTGGGGCTACAAGTTCATTCTGATCGACGGCAGCTCGAAGGTGGAGTACGGGGATAACGGCGTTCGCGGCGGCGTAGGCGCAGCGGCGGATGAAGGCGCGCTGCCTTATGATTTGACCGTGTATAAAGCAGGCTACGCGACACCGGATTGGATCAAGGAAGCGGTTGTGTATCAGCTGTTCGTTGACCGATTCTTCGACGGCGACCAGACGAACAACCGTGCGAAAGCAGTCGATGGCGTTCGCGGCGTTCGCGATGATGCGGACGGCAGCGATGCGACCATTACGACGACGAAGAGCCAATACTTCGACGGCGGCGTGCCGAACGATCCGACGCCGGGTCAGGTGTGGGGCGATTGGTCGGATGCGCCGGAGAATCCAGACCGAACTACGCCGGAGAATAAGCCATATTATCCGGATGCGAAGTCCGATGGCGTATGGTCGAACGAATTCTATGGCGGCGACATTGCAGGCATCGGGCAGAAGCTGGACTACTTGCAGGCGATCGGCATTACGGCGATTTATCTCAACCCGGTCGCATGGGCGGCTTCGAACCATAAATACGATGCAACGGATTACAAGCATCTAGACCCCATGTTCGGCGAGCCTGTCTATAACACAGCTGGCGATCCGAAGTCGGGGTTGGATTACGAGGCGACGAGAATCGCGTCGGACCGCGTGTTCAGCGAGTTCGCGAAGCAGGCGACTGCTCGCGGCATTCACCTGATCATGGACGGCGTGTTCAACCATGTGGGCGATGACTCGATTTATTTTGACCGCTATGAGAAATATCCGGAGATCGGCGCTTACGAGTATTGGGCGAAAGTGTGGAATCTGGTCAACAGCGGCGAGACGCAGCAGGATGCGGAGCAGCAAGTGATCGATTCGTTCACGGCTCAGATCAACCCGCTGACGGGTAAGCATTATGCGTATCCGGAAGATTTTACGTATACGACGTGGTTCACGGTGCTCAATGAGAAAGTAGCAGATGCAGATGGCCATTATCGTTACAAATATGATGCATGGTGGGGCTACGATTCACTGCCGGTCATGGATGCGGTCGAGCCGCAGCAAGGAGATACGCAAGCGCTGGAAGGTCAGCACGAATGGAACAATGTGAATTACCGCGACGAGGTCATCGGGCATGATCTGAGCGGCAAGAGCGAGGAAGAAGCAGCGGCAGCGATGCTGAACACGGTATCGCAGCGTTGGGAGTATCTTGGCGCAAGCGGCTGGCGCCTCGACGTAGCGCCGGACGTATCGAGCGGCACATGGGCGAAGTTCCGCGAAGCGGTGAAGTCGGTAGAAGGCCGAACGAATGCGAATGGCGACGTCATCGACGATCCGATCATTCTCGGCGAAGAGTGGGGCGTTGCAACGAAGTTCCTGCTGGGCGATCAGTTCGACTCCGTTATGAACTATCGGTTCCGCGGAGCGCTGCAAGGGTTCATGATCAACGGCGATGCAGCGGCGATGAACGAAGCGCTGGAGTCGATTCGCGAGGACTATCCGGAGCAGGCATGGCAGTCGATGCTCAACCTCGTCGATTCCCACGATACGACGCGCAGCATTACGAAGCTGGACCATCCGGATTGGGAGGAGCAGCATCTCGTCGTTGCAGGCGACGCGAGCGATCTCGCGCTGAAGCGTCAAGCGCTGACGGCGCTGTTCCAGCTGGGCTACCCAGGCGCGCCAACGATTTATTACGGCGACGAGGTTGGTCTCACAGGCACGAAGGACCCGGATTCGAGAAGAGCGTTCCCTTGGGAACGCGTGCAGGATACAAACGGTGCATACAGCGGCCAAGGCCGATATGCTTCCTTGTTCGATATGTATCAGACGGCTGCGAATGTGCGGCATGATCATGATGTATTCAGCACAGGCGATCTGAAGACGGCTTATGCGCAAGGCGACGTCATTGCCTATGCACGCAAGAATGCAACAGAAGCAGGCCTCGTTATCGTCAACCGCGGCGAGACGGCGCAGACGATCCAAGCCAATGTCGCAGGTTACCTGCCGCAAGGACTGACGTTCACGGATGCACTGGGCTCCGGGGCGACGGCTGAAGTGTCAGGCGGCGTAATCGAGCTGACGATTCCAGCGCTGACGGGCTACATGATGGTATCTGATCAGGCGCTGTCCTCGACAGGGGAAGTGCAAGGGCTGACTGCTGCGGGCGGCAATGGAACTGTAACGCTGACGTGGAATGATACGGAAGGCGCGGAGAGCTACAATGTATACCGTGCAGCAATCGAAGGCGGCAATGTGACGCTGATCGGCAATGTGCCGGCAGCGGGCGGGGCAGGCTCTGGAGGCGGACTTGCAACGTACACAGATACGTCGGTTAAGAACGGTACGAAGTACTATTATGCGGTAACAGCTGTTCATGGTACGTCCGAGAGCGTGATGAGCGCGATGGTATCGGCACTGCCGGCTTACGTCATCGATAGCGTCACGATTACGCAGACGGCGCCGGACGTAACGATCGGTGTAGGAAGCAAAACCGATCAGATTAAAGTAACGATTGCAGCGAATGGTTTGACGAATGATCCGGCGCTGGCTGGTAAAGAAGCGCCAGGCTTGATCGCGAAGCTGGTCTATTATAACGCGGCGAGCGGAGCGTCGACGGCGGCTGAGACGAAGCTGCGGTACTTGTCGGATACGGCAAGCGGCGAGAAAGTGTATTGGGCTGCTTTTGAACCAACAGAGGCAGGAGCATTCACTTATTACGCCAAAGTGTCGGCGAATAACGGCGAGTCGTTCTCGCAGTCGAGCGAACAGTCGCTGAACGCGCTGGCGAATACGAGCGACACGACAGCGCCTAAGGCGCCGGTGCTGCTGCCGATTACGGTAGAATCGAACCGCGTACAGCTCAACTGGACGCAGCCTGTTGCGGGTGAAAATGAAGCACCGTTCGAGGCGCCGGTTGGACACGAGGTATTCCGTCAATCGCCGGGAGACGCTGCATTCAAACGTGTGGCGAGCTTGGGTGCGGATGCGGTGTCTTATACGGATTTTGCCGTAAGCAATGATAAGAACTATGTGTACTACGTCACATCCTTCGATGCAGCATATAATCGTGCATTGTCGGTAACGCAAGCGGTTACGCCGAAGCTGGTTATGGTCGATGTAACGCTGCGCTTGCATCTGCCATCGTATACGCCGGCAACGGATGATATCTTCGTCGCGTCGGGAGAGCTGAACGGCTGGAACTCGAGCGGCACGAAGCTGACGGTGCCAAGCGGAGCGACGAACCGCGACGTGGTCGAGTATAAGTTCAAGATGATGGCGGGTAAAAGCGTCGAGTACAAATATACGCGCGGCACATGGGAGACGGAGGCATTCACCAGCCATATCCGCAGCGCGAACGACACGACGGACTTCGGCAACTGGGCCTACAGCTCGACCGATACGAATATGCGTCTGACGATTCAGAATCAAGGCGGCAATCAGATGATGGTCGACGACTACGTGCTGCGCTGGGTCGATATGCCGATGATCATCACGATGCCACGCCAATCGTTCGGCGAGGATATCGCGTACACGACGACGGAATCAAGCGCGAAGCTGAAGGCGGTTGTGCCTTATGGCGTTGCTTTCACGATCAACGGTCAGCCGATCGCAAGCGGCGCAATGGATGCGCGCGGCAACGTAGA
Source organism: Paenibacillus sp. CCS19 (assembly GCF_033239625.1). Lineage (NCBI taxonomy): Bacteria > Bacillati > Bacillota > Bacilli > Caryophanales > Paenibacillaceae > Paenibacillus > Paenibacillus sp. CCS19. The sequence goes on along the minus strand of NZ_BTCK01000049.1, from coordinate 32,554 downwards.
GCTGGAGTCGCTTCCGCTAGCAGTAGGCGTGAACACATTCGTTCTGCATATCGAGCCGACGGCAGAGACGCTGGCGCAGACTTGGTATACGGACCAAGGTCGCAAGAGCCAAGCAACCAAGACGATTACGATGACCATTACGCGTGAGGCTGTCGACAGTGGCAATGGAAACGGCAACGGTAACGGTAATGGGAATGGAACGGGTACGGGTAATGGATCCGGTTCAGGTACGGGCGGAACGGATGGTAATGGAACGGGTGCCGGCAGCGAGAATGGCAATGGCTCGGAGACGGGGAATGGTAATTCCGGTACGGAAGTGACGTTCCCGGATGTGCAAGGCCACTGGGCTCAGAAGGATATTGAAGCGCTGAGCAAGCAGGGCATGATCAAAGGCCGATCGAACGGAAGCTTCGATCCGAAAGGCGAGATTACGCGTGCGGAATTCACTGCACTGCTCATTCGAGCAATCTCATTGCAGCAAGCAGGCAAGGATGCTTTGGCCGCTGCTTCTGGCGGTGAAGCGCCGTCGTTCGCAGATGTGCCATCGGGTGCATGGTACGCAGACGATGTGGCTAATGCGTTCGCGCTGAAGCTGGTGAACGGCCTAACGGCGGATCAATTCGCGCCGAATGCGCCAATCACGCGTCAGCAGATGGCGGTCATGCTTGCACGCGCAGCTGTGCTGCTCGGTCTGCCTGCTGCCGGCGAGGGCAGCGGCGATGCGCTCGCTGGTCTGACGGACAGCGACAGCATCGCAGCTTGGGCGGAAGAAGCGGTAGCCTACATCGTAGGCGAGGGCTTCATGCAAGGCGATACGAAGCATAACTTCAATGCTGGCAGCCATGCGACGCGCGCTGAAGTCGCGACGGTGTTCGCACGGATGCTGCGAGCGGCTGGACTGCTGTAATTTTGAACAAGAGGATTGATTGAGGAAAGCCCTTCCGAGGTGTGCAGCGATGCGCTTCGGGAGGGTTTTTGCTATGTGTGGAGATAACGGAAGCGCTCTTCTGGTGGATAAGGTGAACATAGGGGCGGCTGCAATTTTCTTTGTGCACGCTTGCGGGGTTGCGGTATACTAACCCTCAGAAAGGGGGAGGACGGTATGTCCATCCGAATTCGGCTCCTGTTGTCGTTCTCGGCTGTGGTGGCCGTTGCGATCGTGCTGTTCGTCCTGACGGCGTTCCTAAGCTCGGTGGCGATTACGGGCGATATGCGCAGCATGAGCAGCTTTTATAACATCCATTATTCGATACATCCGTTGACGGACGAGGAGGAGTCGATCTTCCTTGATCTCAAATATCTCGCCAAGCAGGACCCTGCCCAGTTGAATGACCAGGCGCTGCTGGCGTCCTATGACCTTAAGTTGAAAATGGTCCAAGCCGGCCTCTTCGTCCGGCAGGACGATACGATCACCTATGCGTCGCCTTCGCTCGCAGAGCCGAAGATGGGCGAAGCCCTTCCGGTCTATGATGCCGCGAACAATGCGATTCGGAGCACGCTGAACGTCGGCAATCGGTTTTTCTCCTATGCCAAATTCGACTTCGCGTTCCCTGACGGAAAGCACGGCAGCTTGTATGTTATGCGGGAGCGCAGCCCTTGGACCGAAATCGTGCGGACGATGCTGCCGATTCTCATTGTCGTGCTGCTGGCGGTCATCCTGCTGACGGGGTTGCTGCTGTACCGCTATGTGACGCGTTCGATCGTTCGGCCGCTCGATGTGCTCCGGCGCTCAGCCGAGCAGATCAAGCAAGGCGACCTGCAGTTCGAATTGAAGCCGCAGTCGCGCGACGAGATCGGACAGCTCAGCATGACGTTCGAAGAGATGCGGCGCCGATTGAATGAATCGATTCAGCTCCAACTGCAGTATGAGGACAATCGGAAGCAGCTGATCTCGAACATTTCGCATGATCTGAAGACGCCGATCGCGACGATCAAAGGCTATGTGGAAGGCATTCAAGATGGGTTGGCGAACACGCCTGAGAAGCTGGACAAGTATGTCGGCACGATTCATGACAAGGTGACGGACATGGGGCGGCTCGTCGACGAGCTGCTGCTGTACTCGAAGCTGGATCTCAAGCGGGAGCCTTATTCGTTTGAAAGAATTGACCTCGCTGCGTTCGCGCAGGATGCGGCGGAAGAAACCGGCTTCGAGCTTGGGGAGCAGGGCATTAAAGTGGAGTATGTTCGCGTGGCGGATTCCGAAGGTTCGGCGGGAGCGTTGGATCGTAAGGTGATAATCATGGCGGATCGCGCCAAGCTGAAGCGGGTCGTCGATAACTTGGTCCAGAACAGCGTAAAGTTTATGGACAAGGACGATAAGCGGATCACGCTGCGGGTCGGGATCGAGGCTGGGGCAGGTGCGCTTGGAGCCGGTGGGCAAGTTGAAGTCGGCGGTTCCCGCGATGATCAGGCTAGTAAGGGCGCTGCTGCTGCTGCTGGTGCGGGGGCTAAAGCTCAGGCTAAAGCTCAGGCAGGGGCTGAGGTGCTGCCGGCAAATGCGGCCGTTTTCGAAATTGAAGACAACGGGGCGGGTATTCGCGGCGACGTGTTGCCACATGTTTTTGAACGATTTTATCGGGGCGATGATGCGCGGAATACGCAGACAGGCGGCAGCGGGCTTGGGCTGGCGATCGCGAAGCAGATCGTTGAGGGCCACGGAGGAACAATCGAGGCTGAGAGCCGAGTAGGTGACGGAACGACGATACGGGTTCGACTGCCGCTGGCAGAAAATCGTGCAGACAGGAGAGCAGGTGGCGGCGAATGAAACGGGTTTTGATAATCGAGGATGAGAAGCCGATCGCGGAATTGGAACGGGACTATTTTGAACTGCATGGATTCGCGGCTGATCTGGTGCATGACGGAGCGGAAGGGCTGGCGATGGCGTTGTCCGGCAGCTATGACTTGATACTGCTCGACTTGAATCTGCCGGGCACTAATGGGCTGGATGTGTGCCGCGCCATTCGGGACAAGCTTGATGTGCCGATTCTGATCGTGTCTGCTCGCGATGAGGAGATTGATAAGATACGCGGCTTCGGCCTTGGCGCCGACGACTATATCACGAAGCCATTCAGCCCTAGCGAGCTGATCGCCAGAGCGAAGGCGCATCTCGCTCGGTACGAGCGATTCGCGAGCCGCGCCGCAGCTGCTGGGTCAGAGCAGGATCAGATCAAGGTGCGCGAGCTGGTCATCGACAAGGCGTCGAGACGCGTCTATGTCCGGGGCGAAGAAGTGATTCTGCCGGCACGCGAATTCGACGTACTCGCCTTCATGGCGGCGAACCCGAACCGAGTGTTCAGCAAGGAAGAGCTGTTCGAGCGGTTGTGGGGGTTCGACTCCGCTGGGGATATCGCAACCGTCGCGGTCCATATCCGCCGAGTACGGGAGAAGATCGAGGCAGTGCCGTCCAATCCGCAGTTTATCGAGACGGTATGGGGAGCGGGTTATCGGTTTACGGTGTAGGGTTGTAATTCGACGTCTCTATCTGCAGCAGGAGCGCTTGCGGCCTGCGGTGGGTAGAGGCGTTTTTGCGCTGATTAGGGCCGGTGACCGTTAGTTCGCGAAAGATAGTTGTGGTTGGAATGCCTCTATTAGCACCGATCGGAGTATCGGTCGCGGATAGAGGCATTCTTGCGCAGATAGGGTCTGAAGGGGGAGTTCGCGATAGATAGGTGAGCTTGGATCGCCTCGAACGCGTTCGCAAAAAGTTATCGGCTTGTTTATAAAAAGTTAATCGGGTGTTTCAGAATCGTTCAACCCTCGGCGGTATGATGAATGCAAGCAAGCGGCATGCAGGCGCTCAGCGCTCATCATAATCTCGCATGGGAGGAAACGACAATGACGATGAAAGCACAAGGGATGAAACAACCACGCAAACTAGCGGTATGGACGCTCGCGGCAGCGATATCGGCGGCGGCAATCGTGCCGGGCTACGCTTCGGCAGCGACATCAGCGGTTACGACAACGCAAGCTTCGGCGGAAGCCATGGATGCGGCGGTTCGTGAAGCGATACAGCAATTGGCGGCGCAAGGCGTTATGCAAGGGTATGAGAATGGCACCGTTCGCCCGAACCAGCCGGTTACGCGCGCCGAAGCGGCGAAGCTGCTCGTGCTGGCACTTGGGCTGAAGCCGGTCGATGGAGCGACTGCTTCGTTAGGCTCCGAGCATAGCGGCAAATGGTACGCATCGTATGTGAATACGGCAATCGCCAATGGCTTGATCGATGTGAAGGACGGCAAGTTCAACCCGAACCAGCCTGTTACTGAAAACGAGCTGGCAGTAATGGCAGCGAAGGCGCTGCAGCGGGACACGTTGTCGCTGACGAGCTGGCTGTCGAGCGTAGCGGACGGTAAGGCCAACGCAACGCGCGGCGAAACGGCGCGCCTGCTCGTGAAGGCGGAACAATCCGTACGTGCGGCGGATGCCCGTATCGTATCGGTTCGCGCGCTGGACGGCATCGCGCTTGAAGTGACGATGAACCAGCCGATGACGCTGGACGACGAGACGATCGAGAAATCGGCTGAGACGTTCAAGTTCGACGGCGGCGTAACGATCGTGAACCAGCCGCGGCTGAAGACGGGCTCCGTAAACCAATACATCGTACCGGTCACGAAGCTGGAAGAGGGCAAGTCCTACACGCTGACTTACAAAGGAAGTCAGACAGTATCCTTCACGGGCAGCGGCGAGCTGATCCGCTTCAATGATACACGCCAAGTGGCGAATGACACCTTCGAGGTTGAAGCGCTGCTGTCGGACGGCGTCGTTGACTATGGTTATGTCATCTCTGCTTATGCAGGCGGACGCGGCGCTGACGCGATCGTGCTGGAGGAAGGCAACAAGCATAACGGCCAGCCGCTGCAGATCATCTCGTCGCTGCGCAATCGGACGGCTGTGCTGACGCCGGAAGGCGGCGCGCCGATTACAGTTGGCTATGTTGGCTACACGCAATCGACGGACGGCAAGCAGGAGCCGAAGTTCCGCCTGCCAGCGGGAACGACGCTGCAGCCGGGCGTTAAGTATATTGTCTCCGCAGACTGGTTCACGGTGAAGCAGCCTTCGTTCGTAGCACAGACGATTGCTCCACTGACAATCGCATCGGCACAGCTGACGGATGCGAAGACGCTGACCGTTACGCTGTCGCAGGATCCGGGGGACGAGATGTTCGCGTTCCGCTCGGTAACGCTTGAGGGCTCCGACGGCTCGAAGTTGGCTGCACAGTACCGGGTGCAGACGCGCAAAGGCGCGACAGGCATCTTCGACGTCCAGAACGGCGGCGAGCTGAAGGACGGCGTCACTTACACGGTGAAGCCGGCTGGCGAATGGGCAGTAACGACAAGCGATGTTACGCTGGCTGCGAAGTAAGCGAGTAAGTACGAAGTGATCGTGTAAGATCGAAGTACGACAATATGTGTTGGGATAGTGGAGAGTTCATATACCAAGAGGCTCGGCAGATGCTGAGCCTCTTGTTTGTGCGTGCGCGGAAACGCCAAAGAAGACCCGATATCAACGGGTCTTCTTCGCGTTTGGCCGCGGACGTGGTCCGCTGCCTTTCATGGCGGCGCCAGGAGCAGCAGGCTTGCGGCCTTTGCCGCCTGGTTTGCGCCGCTTGCGGCGTTTCGGCCTGACGATGACGTCATCATCATCGTCGTAAGACTTTTGCGAAGACTTGGATTCCTTCTTGAACGATCCCGCAAGCACCTTGATTAGCGGAGCCATCTGTTGTAAGTTGGCAACGACCTTCTGCATCTTGCCCACGGAGTTGAGGATGCCGTCAATCCCGCCCAGACGGTCGACTACCCCTTTGAGCTCACCGATCTTGTCGAGCGAGAATCCGCCCAAGAGGCCGCCCTTCTCTTTGTCCTTCTTCGCCGGCTTGCCCCCGCCTGGATCTACAATCTCGGCGAGTTCGGCCGCATTGGAGACGACGGGAAGCGAAGATTTGGCGGCGCCCTCTAACAGGTTCTCTGCTGCTGCGCCAGATGTCTTATGAGAGGGTGCCGGACCACCGGGCACGCCCCCGCTTTGAAAGCCGCCCCCGAATCCGAACGGTCCAGGTCCAGGATCGTTGATGCCGGGGAAGGGCGAATTTTGCCTAGCGTAGGGGTCGTAGGAGGGCTGCGGCGGATAGCCTGGAGGCAGGCCATTGCGCACGTTCACGTCGATCACAACCTTTGTCGATAGACTAATGCTTAGTACAGTGTATGGCATAGGCGAACATATGGACTGGACGAATGCCCTTTTTTGGCACTATTTTTCGATAGGTCGTTCAAAAAGTCCGCTTCTCATCACGAAGCATCACAAGAAGCATATTCGGCATCGAATCTTGGATGAAGCTGTGACTTCCGGTTCTCACGTAGCACTACACTACGCTCCGATCCTCATTCCCCGCTTGATCCAACCTTCTTGGTGCTGAAAACCGAACTTTTTGAACATTTATTTGTAGAGGTCGTTCGAAAAGACTGCTTTTGACCACATAAGAATCAATAAGTTTTCGAGTCCCTCGAAAGAACAGATTCTTATTGGCGATAAAACCTACCTCTAAACGCGGTCGCTCATCTTCGAAAGGCCTCGATAAAGGTTTTCTCACCACGAAGCTAGGTCCTTCCGTCCGTTAAAGCGTGAATGCGTTAGCGCTTGATTATGTGTAACGTACGCTTTACAATTGAGTAGATTAGTTCTCATACCTTATAGGGGTGACGCACATGCAGCTGAAGAAGCTGAACGATAAAGCGATTGACCAGCTGTTCGAGGCGGTTCTTACGCTGAAGACAGTAGAGGAATGCTATATATTCTTTGATGATTTGTGCACGGTGAACGAGATTCAATCGTTGTCGCAGCGGCTCGAAGTGGCACGTATGCTGGGCAAAGGCCAGACCTATAGCCAGATCGAAGCGGAGACGGGTGCGAGCACGGCGACGATCTCGCGGGTGAAGCGCTGCTTGAATTACGGCAACGACGGGTACAAAATGACGCTGGAGCGTCTGGGGCGCTAACGTATGAAGCCAGGCATTCTTATTATCAGTCACGGCTCGCGGCTCGCTGAATGGGTAAGGCTCGTCGACGAATCGGCGCAAGAGGCGGCCGACGCGGTTGCTCATCAGCTTGCTGCAGAGGGCAGCAACTTGAAGTCGGAGGTCTCGAGCGAAGTGTTGTTCGAAGCTTCGTATCTCGAGCTTGTAGAAGGCAGACTCATTCAAGATGGTGTGGATCGGTTGGCCGCCGCTGGCGTTACCGACCTTTTCGTGCTTCCTTTATTTATTTCCTCGGGCAGCACGCACGTGGAAGATATCTCGCAGTCGTTCGGGTTCCCGCGTGCTATACCTGACTATGAAGGCGACATGGAACCCTTCCATGTGCCGGACGGCATTCGGGTAACGATGGGCGCGCCGATCGACGCGGATGAAGAGATCGCACAGCGGCTGTGGAGCAATCTGCAGGAGCTGTCGGACAACCCGTCCAAGGAATCGCTGCTGCTGATTGCGCACGGCAATGATCTACCGGCGTTCTATGAACGGTATGAGCACGGCATGCGTATGCTGGCAGAACAGGTGCGTGCACTAGGCGGGCTTGCTCGCGCGCGGACTGCGATGCTGCTGCCGAATGAGGCGGCAGATGTGCTCGCTGCAATGCTCGAAGAGCAGCCGCAGGAGACGGTGCTGGTGGCGCCTCTGTTCCTCAGCAGTGGATATTTTACGAAGACAGTTATTCCGTCAAGGCTGACGGGGCACAACTATCGGTATAACGGCAAAGCGCTGCTGCCTGACTCTGCAGTGGCACGTTGGATGGTCCGGCAGTCACTTGGTTGGCTGCGCGGGTTGGAGGTGTAAGGCATGTCTTACGGTAATATTAAAAGGGCAAGATTAATCTATAACCCGACCTCCGGGCGGGAAGAAATCAAGCGGCGTCTGCCAGATCTGCTGCAGCGTCTGGAGCGCGGCGGTATCGAGACGAGCACGCATGCGACGTCAGGTGCAGGCGATGCAACGCTCGCGGCAGCGGATGCTGCTGAACGCGGCTACGATCTCATCATTGCAGCGGGCGGTGACGGCACGCTGTATGAAGTGATCAACGGGCTGGCGGATAAGCCGAACCGGCCTCCGCTGGGCATTTTGCCACTGGGGACGACTAATGACTTCGCGCGAGCACTGGGTATCCCACGAAACTGGGAGTATGCGTGCGATCTCATTATTGAAGGCTATTCGCGCCCGATCGACGTCGGCGTGGCGAATAACCGTTACTTCATTAATATTGCGGGCGGCGGTTCCCTGACGGAGCTGACCTATGAGGTGCCGAGCAAGCTGAAGACGATGATCGGCCAGCTCGCCTATTATATGAAGGGTCTGGAGAAAATGACCCGGCTTCGCCCGACCGAGCTGCGCATTCAAGCGCGCGGTCACGAAGAGATTCACGAGGAGATCATGCTGTTCCTCATCTGCAACAGCAACTCCGTCGCAGGCTTCGAGAAGCTGGCGCCGGAGGCGAGCTTCGATGACGGGCTGTTCGACGTTGTTATTTTGCGCAAATGCAACCTGCCAGAATTTATCCGCATCGCCACGATGGCGCTGCGCGGGGAGCATCTGAACGATCCGCATGTGGTGCACCTGCGGACGGATCATCTGCAAGTGACGACGGCGGATTATGTGCAGCTTAACCTCGATGGTGAATACGGCGGCACGCTGCCGTGCACGTTCTCGCTGCTGCCGAGCCACTTGAATATTTTTGTCGATGAGTCGGGGACTTCGACTTATCGGTAAGAATGTATAGGGTGAGGGGCAAACCGAGAGTAATTGCGATGCTAAGCATCCGAGAACAATTGGGAATGCCTAATCGGCGCATGTTGAGGTACAATGGAATATGGCGTGTTAGTGTAATATCGCTATCCTGCCGCGCGGTGACCGCTGATGCGGTTGTGCGGAGGATGGCGGTTTTTGTATATATGCACCCTACTCGGGTGAGATGATGCTAGTAGAGCGGAGTGTTGAAACGGATGACGAAGAAGGGCAGGCCGTCTGCGGCGGCAGGGAATAAGAGGTTTGGAGGCTCGGCTGGCGGAGCAGGCGGACGAGGCCGGAGCACGGAAGCGGGAAAGGGCTTCGGCGGACGGAGCCAGAGTGCGGAGACTGGTAGGGGATTCGAGAGAAGCGAAGGTCGCCGTGATGGTCGTAACGGTGGACGCAATGGCGGGCGTAATGGAGAACGGATGTCAGCGGCGGCGGTTGTCGATGCTCCAGTATCGAAGAATGAAGAGTACGTCGTCGACATTATTGGCCTGACGCATGATGGCGAAGGCGTTGGCCGTGCGAACGGGTTCACGCTGTTCGTGCATGGCGCACTGCCAGGTGAGAAAGCTCGCGTGCTCGTGATGAAAGTGAAGAAGCAGTACGGCTACGCCAAGCTGCTCGAGCTCATCGAGACAAGCCCCGACCGCGTCGGCGCACCTTGCGAGATCTACAAGCAATGCGGCGGCTGCCAGCTGCAGCATATGAGCTACGAAGCACAGCTGCGCTGGAAGCGGCAGCATGTCGTGGACAATCTCGTGCGGATCGGCAAGCTGCATGTGGAAGGCGAAGCTGCGAAGCCGCGTGTGAAGGAGTTTGATGCGCAGGCTGTTGGGGATGAGATTGGTGGAAGTGAAGCGAGTGGAAGTGCGCTAAGTGCGAGTGCTGAGGCTCAGGTTGGTGGTCAGGTTCAAGTGACTAGTCAGGTTCACTCCGTTGTCGTTCACCCGACTGTAGGTATGGACGAGCCTTGGCGCTACCGGAACAAAGCGCAGGTGCCGATCGGCATGGCCATTGCCGATATTGAGGATGGCGCCGCAGGCGGACTAATCGGAGGCTTCTATGCACAGGGCAGCCATCGCATCATTGATATGGATGCGTGCCTGATCCAGCATGAGCGCAACGACGAAGTCGTGCGTCATATTAAGCGCATCGGTACGGAGCTTGGCATCACGGCCTACGAAGAAGAGAGCGGCCGCGGCCTGCTTCGCCATGTTGTCGTTCGGACAGGTTTCGTCACAGGCGAGTTGATGGTCGTCCTCGTCACGAACGGAACGCATATCCCGAACAAGGACCAATGGGTCGCGGGCATTCGTACCGCGCTACCAGAAGTGAACAGCATCGTGCAGAACGTTAATACGCGCGACACGAACGTGATCTTCGGCGATGAGACCCGCACACTTTGGGGCAGCGACGTTATTTATGATGAACTCGACGGCATTCGTTTCGCGATCTCTGCTCGCTCGTTCTACCAGGTCAATCCGGCACAGACAGTTGCACTCTATCGGAAAGCGATTGATTACGCAGGGCTGACGGGCAAAGAGACGGTGATCGACGCTTACTGCGGTATCGGGACGATCTCGTTGTTCCTCGCTCGTCAGGCTGGTCGCGTATATGGTGTTGAGATTGTGCCAGAAGCTATCGAAGATGCGAAGCGGAATGCGGAGCTGAACGGGATTGAGAACGCAGACTTCGAGGCAGGGCCATCTGAAGTCGTTATTCCGCGCTGGCGCGAGGAAGGGATTGCGGCTGACGTTATCGTTGTCGATCCACCGCGCAAGGGTTGTGATCCAGCGCTGCTGGATACGATCATCCGTATGAAGCCGGAGCGGGTTGTGTATGTGTCGTGTAATCCATCTACACTGGCACGGGATCTGAGAGTACTCGAGGATGGTGGGTACAAGACGGTGGAAGTGACGCCGGTGGATATGTTCCCGCATACGGTGCATGTGGAGTGTTGTTCACTACTGGTAAGAATCGATTGAATAGATGCATCGGTGTTTTAGCTCCTCTAATGAGGGGCTATTTTTCTTGTAGGAAGAAAATGTATAATGGTATTAATTTATATTGGGTGGTGCAGTTATGGAAAAACCAAATTTAAAACACGAAGCAAAGATTATTACCGCACTTCCTGAATATGAAGATGCTTTTATAAATTACTTCCAAGATACCACTAGGTCATTCATGTCGTTAAAGAATGAACTATTGTCCGGAATAGGGACAGTTAGTCATGAAGGGCCTGCTCGTATGCGGACAAGTACTGATGAAGTTATGTTAGACAAAGAACCTGCAAAAATTGAAATGAAGTTTAATATACCATTTGATGTGATTTTGAGGACTGATGTTGAGGCTTTGATGACAAGTATTGATGAAGCATCCGACTCCGGAATCGAATCGCTCGTCCCTCAAATTTTTCAATTTATTGGGGAAGTATGTGATGCTAGCGGTCAGGTGGTAGATGGTAGAGGGCAACCCTTCTCATTCGACTTGTTCTTAGAATTGTTGGAGAAAATAGAGATTACTTTTAATGATGATGGTAGTCCGAACATGCCTACGCTGTTCATACATCCCAACATGCGGAAGGTTCTTGAAGATAACCCACCGAGCGAAGAGCAACAAAAACAAATGGAAGAGCTAATTTCACGGAAGAGGGATGATTTCTTTGCTAAGAAACGTACTCGTAAGTTATATTGAAACATTGAACGAAAGGCAATTTGACATCCCCCTTCTTTGCATCTTGTTGAAGAACGGTTTCCATGACATTCATTTCACTCATGGTGCTTTCGAGTTCGGAAAGGATTTTATAGCGAAAAAAATAGAAGGTGAAAAGACAGTTCAATATGTATTTCAATCAAAAGGTGGAAACATCGGACTTGCTGATTGGGGTCAAATTAGATGGCAAATCGAAGAGGCACGAATTAACCCTCTCTCTCATCCTTCATTTGATGAAGAGTTAGAAAGAGAAATCATTCTTATTACAACGGGTAGACTCGTTGGTGGGGCTACCGTATCTGCGCAACAATACAATGATAGATGTAAATCTGAAGGAAAAATAGGGTTTAAAGTATGGGATATCGACACTTTAATAGAGATGATGGTTAATGGTGGAATTAGTCCTTTAGGGCTGATTGAAGAAACACCGGATTTATTACAAATGCTGTCCAAACTAAAGAAAGACGAGTCGAATTTTAAGGAATTAGAGCAATATTCTCGAAGATGGATAGATAAATGTTTATCTAAGGATAAACGTTCCTTTCTCGGAGTAATTTTAGAGTGTACACTATTCACTCATGAGTTAATAAATACAAATAGGTTAGCTCTGGCAACATACGTCAGTCTTTTGCCAGTACGAGCAATGGTACATGCGTTGCATGATATCGGGTCTATACCAAAGTGGTCAAAAGATTGTTTAAGACTGGCAGAGGACCATTTTATGGTTAATGCAATTAGATTTATCGAGCCAATCAGACAATCCTATAGAGAGAAGGAGTCAGTTTTCTATCAACATACTAGGGGAGTTTTATCCTTCATAGCTTATCCGGTAATATGTTCACAACTAATGGAGGTTTTAGGTCTTCTTGGTTTACTTCAAATTAAACGACAAGAGGTATCACTAGCAGAGGAAACAGCAGACATACTAGAAACCTTAATAAACAACAATTCCGGTTTTCTTTCTCCAATTTCCGATAAATATGCAGTTTCAATAGTTTCTTCCTCTTTACTTTTAAGAGCGTTTAATCGGATAGATACGTGTACTCTGCTTATTAGAAAAGTTGCAGTATGGATTTGTAATAGATATGAATTGTCAGAAGCGGGGTTAGCAAGCCCTTATTCCAACGAAGAAGAAGAAATCAAAACCTTGTTAGGATATGCGTATGATTTTATTGATTTGCCAAGAAGACGGGAATCATACGTAGCAACAATAGTGATTGACCTATCAGCACTCTATGAGTTGAAACATTTGTATGAAGATGTAGTAAATGATATTCATGCTGTCGCTGCTTATCCATGTAATGTGGAGGTAAAAAACACTTTGGGACAATATGTAATAGATGGTGATGCAATTTATACCTCGGTTGTTAGGTTTAAAGATAAGCTGACAATAGGGGAAAACTGGAGAGTCGGAAATCGCCAAGAGGAATCAAATGAATCGTTCTGTTATGAAAACTCCCTATGGTGGGAGTTAATATCTACTTCCTCTGTAGTGAGAGATAGACATTTTATAAATGATTTAAGAAAGATTGTAACGAGAGAGTTAACTATAAGTTAATTCTCTGATATTAACACTGTCTGTGATGGCAAGATTGATAAAAGAAAGGTCAATGCTACATGAACCGATTTAATTGTCCCTGCTGTGGATATCCCACACTAGAAGAAAGACGGGGTTGGGAGATTTGTTGTTTATGTGATTGGGAGGATGACGGTCAAGATGACCCTCATGCAGATGAAGTTTGGGGCGGTCCTAATGCAGATTACTCTTTAATGGAGGCAAGGAATAATTTTAAAAAGAATTACACAATGTACAGAGATAAAAGGAACATTCTACGACAGTCAGAAAAAGAAATATTAACTAAGAAGGCCCTGATTATTGAATTTGATAAGTTGAAAACTATTAGCAATGATTCTGTTAAACAAATATGGAATGAGATTGTTTCTCTTGAAAATGTATTAGCAAATATTGTCCACGAAAGTACAGAACGATACAGTAATAACATAGAGAGAAATCAAGAAACAATAAACCTAATTAATTCCGAAGACCCTGATACAATCGTAAAGGGCTTGCTTTCCCTAGCATTAAATGCAGATGATGGAGAGTTTGTACAAGACCTTATGGTCCGATATAGTCAGCACAAAAACGAAAATATAAGAGGAATAGCAATTTTATGTTTTGGTCATATTGCTAGAATACACAGAGCGGTTAATAAGGAACTAATTATTCCACTTATTAATGATGCTTTGAATGATGAAAGTAAGTTTGTTAGAGGGCATGCTCATTCAGCTTTAGATGATATAAATATGTTTTGTAACTAATTACGCTTCAGAGACTATCTCTGAGGCGTTTTTATTTGGAGGGGGTGGGTGTCGATTAAACACAAATTCGCATCATTAGCCTGTGTAACCATTATCGACCCAGTATTATTTTTTCTGAAATTCTTGTGCGTACAATAATGCTCTAAAATTATAACCTATTCCTTTAAGTGACGGTACTTGAGAGAACTGTAAAATGGTTAGTTACCATCATTAAACGGTGTAATTAGCCTACCTTCGCTTTCTCACGTTTTTGTGAAATTAAAATAAAAATGCACTAATCGCAACACAATGCATAGTCGCCACGATAGATACGGTGAGAAGGTTACGAAGTGCATCGCAACTAATCGCATGCATATCACGACCACTCTTAGTGTAAGGACCAATTGGCTGTGCACACCAATCGAGTTCCTGTAACACCTTAAATTACTAACAAAATTTTGATTTTACAGGGAGAGATTTGTTGTGTTTGATACAGTTCGATTAAAAGCTGAGAGTATTGTTATAGAGTCTATCGTTCTTGAATCACTTGAAGCAAAAGTAACTACGTATCTTGATAAGAATACGGGAGTCTTTACGGATGTCTATACCTTCGCTTGTAATAAGATTCCATTTGTGAAATATAACTCCACTACCTTAGTCCTTGAAATAGAATTATCTATTCCTAAATTCCTATTCGATGAAAATATAACCCTTCTAACAACGAAGGATATCGATGCTTTCTTTACATTATTATCCCATCAGTTACGCAATGTATTACGAGTTGATATTGACCGAAGTGAGTGGAAAGTAAAGCGGATTGATGTTTGTTGGAACTTTAGTGTCGGAAGTAAGGTTACGGATTATCTCTTTCAACTTTCTCTAATGAAATATCCGAGAAGAGATACCGTCACTTATAACCAAACAGAAACGGTCATTTGGCAGAACAATAGCGGCAGAATCATGTTTTATGACAAGGAGAAAGAACGGCGAAGAAAAGATGCAACAACGAGTGTAATTGAGCAGGCGAAAGGTATCTTGAGAATGGAGGTTTCCCCTTCCGAACACGAAATGAGAGAATACTCGATGGACAAGCGTGCAAAACATTTGCTTACTAAGGAGTTCTTTGTCTTTATAACTCGAAAAATCAGTCCGCACCTTGTATTTAGTGGAACTCAAGAACTAACTATTGAATGGCTTGAATCACTGAAAAGTGTGCAAGTAGCTGAAACGCTAATTGGTTTTACCTCACTGGGTAAAACATTTGGGTATGCAACGATGAAACGACTATACAATCAGGGAACATTCAGTAATCGTATGAAATTACTTGAGACGAGCCCTCAAGCTACTATACTAAGTCCACTTGAAATTAGCTATTCGGCTATAAACTAATCTAGGAGGGGCTACTATGACAGCTATCAGAATCTTTGCAGAAGAAGGTAAGTCCTTCTTAGATTTGTTTCTACCGTTGATTGATTCCGAAATTGAAAGGGTATTAGAAGAACTTAACGAAAACGAGTATAATGAAGATGCTGACACCGATGCATCTTGTGATAAAGGAGGGATTTTATCATGAGATGTGCAGTATATATTCGTGTTTCTACAGATAAAGAAGAACAAAAGAAAAGCCTTGATAATCAACAATCCCTCTTCTTTAATTTTATTGAGGAAAAAGGGTGGGAGTTATACGGAATCTATCAAGATGTTGAAAGTGGAACTACTGACAAACGTCCGAATTTGCAAAGACTCATAGAGGACGCAAAACAACGGAAGTTTGATGTCATTCTAGCCAAAGAATTATCTCGTTTGGCTCGCAACGGAAAGCTATCATACGAGATAAAAGATATGGCAGAAAGAAGTGGCACTCATATCATAACACTTGATAATGCCGTTAACACTATCGAAGGCAACCGTAGTATGTTTGGGCTTTATGCATGGATGTATGAGCAAGAGTCACAGAGAACAAGTGAGCGGATTAAAGCTGTATTACGCACTCAGGCTCAAAAAGGCAAGTTTAAGGGTTCTATTCCTCCTTACGGTTACACTGTGGAGGAAGGGAAACTATTCATCAGAAATGATGGAACGCCTGACGTAGTAAGACGGGTGTATCGGCTTTACTTGGAGGGAAAAGGCTTTGATTCAATCGCTAGAACCTTGACCAAAGAAGGCTTTCCTACTCCTTCTCAAGTTGCTGATAAAGTAAATGCAGGGCTTTACTGGCAAGGAACAACTATCAAGAAAATCCTAATTAACCCTCATTATACTGGTGACCTCGTTCTTTGTTGGGAAACAACGCTTAGTGTAACGAATAAGGTGCGTACTGAGGTTGCTAAAGATGCTCAAGTAATTATTCCCAATGCTCATGCTCCTATTGTCTCCCGTGAAGACTTTGAAGCTGTACAGAGGCACATGGAAAGTCGTAAGAAGAAACGGCCTAAATGCAAAAAGCATCTCTTTACTAATATTGCTTACTGTGCAGATTGTGGTCAGAGCCTTTGGTATTTGAAGAACCGAAAAGGTTATGTGTGTGGAACTCATCTCAAACATGGCAAACATGTATGCGGACAGCACACCATAAAGGAAGAGGTTCTAAAGTCTATCATCCTTGAAGATATCCGTACATGGACGGAAGCCTTGAATCAAAGGGACGTGTTGGAGCGGGTTGAGGCAAAGGCAACAACATCAAGGAAACAGCTTACTAAGCAATTAGATGCAGTAGATAAACAGCTTCAGAAGCTAAACGATGAGCGGAGAGCATTAATCAGACTCTTAGCATCAGATAAAATTACTGAGGCTGAGTATAAGGATGTTACTGATGACATTAACAGCAGCATCGAACAACTTCAATTGAAGAAGTCTACACTATCTAACATGGCTCAGACCAAAGGATTGGACGTTATGGTCGCTCGGATGAAGGAAGAACTGCAAAGGTTCATGAAATTAAAGGACCTTACTTCCGATTTGCTTCATAGGTTGGTTGAAAGAATCGAAGTTACAGCAGATGGGATACCGCAAATCCGTTACAGATTTGCCCTTCCCTCTGCTTTTCTTTAAGCCATAAATTCAGTGACCGACACTCAAGTCATGTGGAGTGCGTGGTGTGGATGAAAAGGGAGTAATACAGACGTAAAAAAGCCTTTATTATAGAGAGATTTGTGATGTAATACAGATTATAGAAAGTGAAAAATCTGTATCATATCGGCGCTGTTGATGTGAATTTGATGTGAAAAGTGGTGTAATGAGATATTAAACATTACAATTTAGCATCAAAAGAAATCTTTGTTGTATACTAATAACCCGCTGACCATTACGGCCAGCGGGTTATTTTTTATGCAACTACTATCTGCCATTTTTGATTCGTACATAGCGGGTTATTTCATCATCCACCACTTCTTCCGTAAAACTCTTCAATGTTCTTCATCCGTCTCCATTTGTGTGATGGGTTACTTTGTCTTCTTCTTGAACTCGAGTATCTGGTCAAATTTGTCAGCTGCAGCTTGATTGGCTGTTCTGAGAGCATGACCGATTTGGTAAACACCGAAGAAGATGTAGGATTAAGAGCCAGGAAACGAAGGGATACCTTCGAGTAGAGGTCTCTAAACCACCTCGGTATTCTAAAAAGACTGATCAAGGACTGCTTGAAATAGCAGCTTCGCTTGCACATACATATCCGTTAAAGAGTCGCTGCCTTGTCAGATAGCGCAGACTCATCATGAATTGTCCCCGTTTTTTGTATGGCTCCAACTCTTCTTTGTAGAACAATTCCCCTAGTTGGTATGCGTCAGCAATATCCGTTTGATATTGCATAAATTAGTTTTTTAGCCTGATGTGAGAATCAAGGGATTAATGAAGATATACAAGTATTGATGCTCATCTAGAAACAGGGCTGTGATAGTGGCCGGTTGCTTCTAATACTACTGCCGGACGTAGTCCAGTAAAGGATTCGAGATCCTGCACATAGTTTGGGAAAGACGCCAGCCCCTCGAGGTTATGCTCAAATCGAAAGATCTTTCCGTGCGTAATTCCTCGATCATTAAATGTTTGAGCATGACTTTCTCCTATAGAAACATCCAGACCGATGACAGGACTCATGTAACTACTCCTTTTTATATTTTATCCAGTAACCCCTAACTTTCTTGTCGTCTACATTATCTCATGTGATTCGGGGGCGAGCCCCAACTAGCCTAAGCATGGTTAAACAAGTAGGGGGGACGAACAGAATAGCTCTCGGGATCCGAGTCCTACTGGCATGAAGGCTCAATCCCTGGCTACCACAATCTTACAAAAAAAGGAGGTCGACCAGAAAGATCTGGTGACCTCATAATACGACCGGGCAGGATAGTTTAAGATTAGTCGCGTGCCTTTGACATTAAAATCTTTAGCATATATTTAAGTATTTTAACACTCTATATTTTTAAGTTCTGGTATTATTGTTGTATACATACAATTTCCTATTTAGGTCTAAATGGCTACGAAAGGAGGGTTTTGAATATGGCCCAAGTACTATGTCAGCATTGTGGAGAAGTAGGGGGAGATGAGGAATTCTGCGAATTTTGCGGAAGACTGATTGGTGGGACTACAGATGAGTGGATTACATATCAGAATAAATGGAAAGAAGCATCACTAGATTGCGATATTGTTACTGCATCATACCATCCATACTCAAATAGCAAGGTGCAGCCTTCCGCTGATATTGAGCCTCCGCTTTATATAAAGGAGATTGAGCAGCGTTATATTTGTTATTTTCCGAAAGGGAAGAAGTCGCTTCAATCCTTTTTGGAAGAGCAGGAGCAGCTATCCTTTGGTCTCGTACACCAGATCGTAGTAAGAGTCGGAAGCATTATTCAATCGATTCATGCCGACGGAAATGTGTTGGGAAGAATGGATTTGTCGGACTTTTGGATGGATGGCAATCAGGTCAACTCGTTGGTCTACCGTTTGACAAGGCCGCTATATATATCTGAAGAAGTGGTTAGGGATGCCGAATCATTCGAATATATTGCACCTGAGGTTCTACATGGAGAGCCGGTCACGAAGGCTTCGGATGTAATGCTGCTGGGGATGCTGTTCGTATCGCTACTTCAAGGGCGCATACGCGGAATATCGAATTTATCGGAGCTTCGGTATACCGCACATCAGCTGCTGCAGATGAAATCTCAAATTCCTGTTAGTTTACATACCTGGGCAGGTAAATCGACGAATATTTCTCCGGCCGGACGTTATTCAAGTGTAGCGGATCAAATGAATGACTACCATGGCAGACTGGAATCCTTCTGGGGGGCGTCGGATTATCCGAATGTTATTTATAACATACAAGCCATAACAGACGATGGTGTTCAGAAGAGAGCGCGTGCGAAAGATCCTGATGATGTCAATCAAGATCGGTATATCCTTCTGCAGGATAAAGGGAAAGCACTTGTAGTCGTAGCGGATGGCATTACCACAGCGAAATATGGACGAGGGTCGCTTGCAGCGCAATATATAATCGATGTTGCAAGAAATCTGTGGCAGGAAAACAGCGCAGAACTATCGGGAAAGAAAGAGGTGGAAAGCTTTCTAACCGAGTTTATTCGACAGGCGAACGAAATGATTGTGCAGCATACAGATACGCTAGTTCCAGAGGACGTGAGGGCAGCACCTTCCGAGTTGATGGGAAGCACGTGTACGGCTGCGCTAGTGATTGGAAATACGGCATATACCATTTCGATCGGGGATAGCAGAATCTATCAATGGTCGCCGCAGTACGGTCTCCAGCTTCTGCATGCCGATCAGAATATAATCAATGACAGTTTATCCAAGGGGATAGAATGGTCCGAGGTGTACGATTCGGAGGATGAATCGAGTCTAATTGCATACTTGGGAATGGCGGATTCGTCTGAAAAGCCGCTAAAACCAAGAAGCATCGATTTTACGATGAACGAGGTAAAGCTGGATATAGGGGATATGCTGTTTCTTTGCTCCGATGGAGTAACGGACTATCTATATCCGATCGGGCATCAGAACGATGTATGGAAGGTTGATGAGATCATTGATAACCTTTTGTATGATTTTGCAAAGGAGCAGTCCCCTCTCCAGAATGCCCTCGAGAAAATTGTAGAGCTTGCAAATCTCAATGGCGGTGGAGATAACATTACAGCGGTTATTTTGCAACTTGAAACCTATAAGGCTGCTAAGGAGGAAATTACATGGCAAATGAGCTGGTTTTGAAACCCGAACTGAACACACCGTATTTGTTAAACGATAATAAAGAACGTCAGGTCAAAGTGAAATTAACGATTCACCCGAGTGACGAGATCCGAATGAAGAAAGATAATGTTCCAACCGAATTAGGTACGGATGTTTGTCTTGTATTGGATGTCAGCGGATCCATGAGGGACATCATTGCCGGGGAAGTCGTATCAACGGGGCAAACGGTGATGATTGAGGGACAACTGCGCAACATTGTAACCGGAGGTACTTCCAAACTCGATTGTGCGATTTCGGCGGTTCAGAAGCTGCTGCCCAAATTAAGAGATAATGATACACTTTCGCTCGTTGCTTACGAGGATAACTCCCATATTATCTTCAAGGGCTATAAGAAGAATCAGCAAAAAGAAATGCTTCAAAAATTGGAAGAGTGTCGCCGGTACTCAGGAAATACGAATATTTCAGGTGCCTTGCGAGAAGCTCGCGTACTACTGAAGGATATACCCGGAAGCCGTCCGAAGAAAATTATTTTCTTAACAGACGGAAATCCGGTAGGGGATACAGAGGAAGCTGGTATACACGAAGGTGAAATGCTTGCTGAATATAACATTACCATCGACTGCTTGGGGATCGGTGACGATTTTAACCTGGCTTTTATTAACCGGATCGCGGCCCCGTCGAAAGGGCGCACAAACTTGATTGAAACACCGGAAGATGCGGAACGGATTTTCACAGAGCTGTTCGAGAAAAGCCAGGACGTTCTGGCTACAAATCTGGAGCTGCATTTGAGATTTTCGCCGCAGGTCCGAGTAACGGAGCATTATCGCGGTGTTCCTGAGAATATGTACCTCGGTAAGGTTCGTATGCCGCAAGATGACCGGACGGTTACGTTAAAGCTGGGACAGGTCGAAACGCATCAACGATATGAATATTTCTTCCTCATTACGGTTCCTCCTCAAGAGGGATATAACGGGATGTTCCGCCTTATGCAGGCCGAAGCGACCTACTATCTTCCGGGAATTACTTCCGATAAGGAAATTACCAAAAAGTCGATTGCCGTTGAATTCGGAGATAAATCCCAATTTGCTCAAAGAAGGAACGGAGAGGTCGAAAGTGGCTACTCGCAGGCAGAGATTATGCGCTTGCTGACGGAAGCGGAGGATGCGCTTAAGAAGAGCAAGAATGGTGAGGCAGGTCAGAAATACCAGTTAATTATTGATAAGTACATGTCCCTTGGTATGGTCGAGGAAGCTAAATTGTATCGCGAAATGTTGAGTAAATTCCAGAAAACGGGACAAATCACGCTGAGTGATTTGAATAAGGCACACAGCACCTCAAGTAAAGCGGCGGATAGCGGAGAAATATCGCCATTGCTCGATGAGGAAGATGAGGATTTCATCTTTGGCAGATAACATATAGCGGAAAGAAGGAGTTTAGGTGCGTTTAAAACGTTGTGTAAAACCAGGCTGCGGACGAATTTATAACGAAACGAATCCAGAGTTTCATGATGGCTTCTGCGATTGCGGCGCTGCATTAGTGGACTATGTAGACAATCCGGTGGAAGAAGCGGAACCTAAGAAAGAAAAAGTGTGGGAGACTCTGTACGAGAAAGAGCCCGAAGCTGGACAAAAGGCTGAGGAGCAAGAAGTTGTTGATCAAGAAGACGTATTAGAGGATGAACTAGAAGACTGGCAAGAAGACAATAAAGAAGACGAGCAACAAGGCGGGCAAGAGGACGATCAGGAGGATATTCAGCAGAAACCATCAGAAACCGGCAATTACTCAATCGATAGCGAACCGGAATCAGATCAATCGGTTGCCGATGGTCCGTCCTACATCATCGACAAGGATGGCCGCATAATCTACCGTGGGGATGCAGGTTATAACTCAGCACTGTCCGGTGCAGCCGGCCATACACCGGACGACGTCTACGCCGGCTACGAAGGTGATCGTCTTGAGATTTACTTTGAAGGGAAGATCTACAAGACGGTACCGCTGCAATATGACGAAGTTTTGATCGGGCGGAAAAGCAACGGCGAAGACCCTGAAGTAGACTATACGGACATTGATCCGGAACGTATTACTAGCCGCCGGCACGCCTTAATCATTAGGCAGCAAGGACGTTATATTGTACGGAATATTTCCACGAAGAATACCGTGCAAGTCAATAAACAGCTATTGCTGGAAAGACAAGAGGCTCCGCTCGAACACAATGATCGGATTATTTTAAGCGGAAAATACGGGTTGATCTTTAAAACAGCCAGTGACGGTGAACGCCAGTGGTAGCCAAATGGGTAAAAGAAGAATTAGGACATAACATTTTAAGCTTCAGCAAAGGTACAGATCGATTATTTGCCCCCCACATATTAGGGGGGAGATATGAAATCGATGGTATTCTGTCTTCCTCCGGAGGATTTGGCATTATTTTTACCGCCAAAGACTCGCATCTTCTGGGGCGGAAAGTGCTGGTTAAAGCCCGCAGGTATGACAAGGAGCCGGGATTGTTTTCTTATGCCGATGATTTGAGCCGAAAAGATAAGATTGAGAAGATCCGTAAGCAAATAATGTTTGAATTTAATTGCCTATTGAACTTCAAGCAAAAGGCTGAGTCGCGCATGCCTAACGTAAATGATTTAGTTTATGATTTTTCGCCGTTTATTTATGGCCCGCATAAGGATGTTGACGGCCAGACCTTTACGGTGAATGATCGTGAACTGGCATACAATGAGCCTTATATCATCATGCAGATGATTGATGGAGAAAATCTAGGAGATTTAATCGAGAATGGGATAGATGAGCTGCTCAAGGAGCGCGGGTATGGGCACTATCGCTTCTGGGAATCCGAGGTGCTTCAGTATGCTTTGGAGCTCTGTACGATTTTGGAAGGGTTCCATAGACGTGACCGCGACAAGAAGAACTTATATTTTCTCTATCAAGACTTAAAGCCTGAGAATATTATGCTGACACACGATATGTTTTTGACCTTGATCGATTTTGGTGGCATGACACTCGTGATGGATGACAAACAAGGCAGGTCTTGCAGTAATTGGCAAGGGTTCGGCAGTGCGGGCACGGGCACATGGGGCTTTAAGCCGCCCGAGATGAATCCGGAAATGCGCATGCTGTCAAAGCTGGATCAACGAATTGATATATATACCTTAGGAGCAACGGTGTACCATTTGCTTACTAGCGACAATCCTGCAAAGTTCACTGAAGAATATGGCTCCATACCTTACAAAAACTTGGACAAGTATCCGTTGACGGAAACGACGAAGGTATTGATCAAGAGAGCGACAACAGCCAATCGGGAAGAACGTTATCAAACGATGAATGAAGTAACTCGTCAAATCTACGAGTGCTTCAAGCAAGTAAAGAGGTTTGGATAATGAAATTTCTTATATTAATAGACTATGCTAATTTATTTATCAATATAAAGAACAATACAGAGGCCCGTGCAGTAAGCGAAATTGAACATGAGATCGGGCGTATACTCACAGCACTCAAACAAAATTTATCCAGACCGAGCCAATACAGCAAAAAGGGCATTACGGTAATTCGAACGCAGGCTTTTGTACTCGATGAGCCGGGATTCGGAAGGCCGGAAGACGGCTTGGCGAATTATGGCGTTTCAGTAACACGGGTGAACAGCAAAAAGAAGACCGATGCGATGAAAGCTATGAATCAGAGCCGGGATGATGATGATGAGTTAATGAAAGTCGGACTTGAGGCGGTCCGTAAGGGAGAAGTGGAGGGAGTCCTGGTCGTTTCCAACGACGGCGACTTCTCAAGCTTAGGCGAGAAGATTCAATTTGCGGGACGTCTCTTCTGGGTCGGCGCCTATGAAGGACGTGTTCGTGCTTCAGGACGCCTGAGGAGAATTGCAGATGCGGTTCTTCCGCTTCATGAGTTAGTTAAGGGAGTGGATGAAGGAATAGCGCTTCCGTTGGATGAAAGCACGCAGCGGGAGCAGGTCCAAGAAATCCAGGGTGCGCATCTAAATATTTATTATGCCGGAAAAGTCATTATGCGGTATCCGGTCAAAGATAAGACCATAGAAATTGGAAGAAGAAGCACCAGCCGCTTCCATTACCCACATGTTGATTTAACCGATCACGACACGAACAGAATTGTGTCACGGCAGCATGCCAAACTGCAGTTGTTTGGGAACCGATTACTATTCACTGTTCATGATGAATGCACCAGAGGAACCTGGAGAGATGGAGCTATCGTATATCCATGCGAACAGTTTTTTGTGGATAAAGAGACGAAAATTGTGATTGGAAGCAATCGGGGATTCGGGATTCAATACATACCGGAGTAGCATGGAGGGAGATCAACGTGTTCTTCAAAACAAGCGAGGCACACAAGGAGGGGTTGCCCCTCCAGGCCGTCAATGCTGACTTAAAGAAAAGATGGTCCGTGTTTACGCCTAATAATATGAATCTTAAAACGAAGACAAACTGGAAATGGTTTAACAATGTTCTGATGCGTAAAGGGGAGCGGACAAAGCTCCATCTAGGCTTCGATAACACGGTCGGCCGCCCGGTCATCATTAAAACAGTTTTCTACCGGCCCGAAGACCTGGCAAATCAGCGAGCCATCAAAGAGCGACGCCAGGTATTACTTGAGCAGATTCGAATCTTGAATAAAATCGTATCTCCACTTTTGCCCGAGCCGCTCGATTGGTTTAAAACCCAAAATACAGTTGATAGTCTTCCAGATGAGCTGAGGGACTCAGAGCCCGTCCTGATCTTGGACTTTTTGCCGGGTACTCCGCTATCAAATACAATTAAATCCAAAAAAATGAGATTTTCTTCAAGCCGGGAAGAAGTGGATTTCACAAGGGTTGGCCGCATTGCCATCAAGCTTCTTCAGTTTCTCCGGGTATTGAATGATAATGGATACGCCTTCCTAGACTTCAATCCGGAACATATTTTGCTTCTGAAAAACGATATTCCCCGATTTATCGGGATTGGGAGCATTTGTGACACGACTGGGAAAGGCACGCTAAATGAAAATCACGTTAATTTTTGGCGAACGAGTAAGGGATACTCCGCTCCGGAATTGTTAGATCACCGAAACGATTGGGTGTCGGCAAAGCAAGCAACGTCGGCACAAATTGCTGCCTTTTCACTTGGAGTGATTATTCATCAAATGGTGTATGAGGATACGGCATTCACCAAGGAAATGATTAAAGACGGATCCTTCTTATATCCCAATGGTGTGTCAGAAGAGAAAATTATGAAGGAACCAAAAGGAAAAGAAATCCATGATTTGATCTGTAAGCTTTGCGAGCATGACCCCGGAAAAAGACTAACGGACTTGGAGAAGATTGAAAAAAATCTTCATGATCTGGCTGGGAGCGTTAATGCAAAGTTTAATGCCAAAAAGAAAGAGATGACGTTCAGGTCGGGAACGGGCGAAGCCGCAGCTGGTTTGGAAACTAAGCCGAAGCCAAGGCCTAATCCGGCACCAAGGAATGAGCCCAAACCAGAGCCAAGACCTGTACCGCCAAGGCCTGTACCTCGGCCAACACCTGAACAACCAAGGCCTATACCCCCACGGCCTAATCCACGGCCTGTACCGAAACCGCAGCCTCCTAAAAAGGATGGCTGGTGCTTTATTTCAACGGCTGCCTATGGTTCCGCAACCCATGGAAATCTGGACACTCTGCGATGGTTCCGCGATCATACGTTAAGGCAGGTTTCTTGGGGCCGTGATCTGTTGGCGCATTACGCGAGAACAAGTCCAAAGATCTCGCATTTGTTGCGAGGGATGCCGGTTCGCAAGCATATAGTACGTTTCATTATCGATATGTCCGTGTGGTCTGCACGAAAGGTACGAAAGCAGTCAGAGGAGACTGGAAGCGTATGGGGGCTTTGGTTTAACCTCAGCCTTGCATTATACTTTGCGGCGTTTAGTCTTTCATACCTATTTGTGTTGCCCGAGAAGCTGTTGGGAATTCAAACAACGTCGTCAAGAGGAGAGAACGAATAATGTCGGTTTCGGTTCACTTTTGTTTAGCCAGATTGGAAGATCAAATTACATTAATACCGGCGATCAGTTGGGATGCGGATGAATTGAAGCAGGCTATGGTAGTAATTCGCTCTGCCGACCGCTTGGAAGACTGGTTTGTTCAAATCGGGCTTGATAACGATATACTGTGGAGTTCACGAATGCGTCCCGCTCCGTCCGAAGGGATCATTCATCCTTTTACACATGAAGACGACTCTAAGCTGCTTTACATATCCGAAAAGCTGTTGAATAGAGAAGATCTCGTCATGCAGTCCAATTATTATGATGTGGTAATCATTAGTCAAGATAATCAGATCTTTTCCATACCCTTGCTGGTCGAGTGGGTTGGACCGGAAGAGACCGAACCAATGGATGAATCATCTACGGATGACTACGATGCGGAAGCTCCGCTGGAAAGTATCTTAGGAGATGGTGAAGAGGAAGCGTCACTGCCCGCAACTGTGCAATTTGAAAGCACCGGTGCTGTACAGGAGTCGGCTTACGAAGAATCCATTCAACCGGAATCTGAAACGCAGGCTGAAGTAGATAAGAATGAGGATGAACCAACGACAGATCATGAGAGCCCAGATCATGCCGTGGAGGACAAAGAGGAGGAAGCTGAGCCTTCCTTTAGCAAGGAACGCTTAGGGCAATTCCTGTCTGAAGTGTTCAGCATAGATCAATCTCACATCATTGCGGGCGCCAAAATAGAGCGCTCATTTGCCAGCTTATTCCAAATTGTGGTAGAGAAAGTAGGGAGTTCCTACATTACGGTATTAAATGATGTAATGGTCCGCCCCATGTACTTCATGATTAACGGGGAGTCCATTCATCAATGGGAAGGTGGCGTAACATCCTACTTCGACTGGCTAGAGGGTCAGATTGTCAAAATGCTGAACATCTCGCAAGCAGAGTATGATCAGTGGCAAAAGCTTTACATTGTGGAGGCTGACGAGGAGCCATCACCAGAAGAACTGCCGAGGGTGACAATCATTACTCGTCAGAGTGCACTTCTTAAGCTGCAATCCGTCTATCCGGTTCTTTTTGATGTAACGAATACGGGTGTCAGGGTGCAGCTAACCTTCGTTGAGGAAGATAAACAAATATCCGTTCGTGCTGCTGGCCCGATGGTTTCGGGAGTCCTTCAAGGGTGCTCATATTTAACCGTCACAGCTGAACAGGAAGTAGAGATTGCAATCCGTATCAACGGCATGCTGGAAAACTGGTTCTCCCCTTTTGGAAGGGTTCGCATAATGATGACGGGCTTCGGGGCCATTGAGTCCATTCGGAAACGTTTGACCGGGCAATTCGAGTATGAGGGCTCATATCCGAATACGAACCTGGCCTGGGAACTCGCTTGTCTAACACGTAATTCAAAATAGCGAAGCGCATAAACGCCTCTTCTCCTGCTGGAAAGGGGAGGTTGTTTTATGCACCAAGGGGGAGAAAACATTGAACCGGTACGAAGTTGTCTATATTGATTATTCCACTGAATATAAGACCAGAGAATACCATGCGAATCAACTGAGAGATTGTCTGGATCAATTTAATCGGGACTATAAGCATGAGGTAGATCTTGCTTGTATCCTTGAATATGAAAACGGCCGCTGCAACAAAATCTTTAAATTTAAGCTTTCAAATGACCATTTACAGTATTTCATACAGGAAGCGAAACGGAAATCGAGTGCCACTAACCAGCATGTACAAGTGGTATCGATGAAGCCGGGAAGACGCCGTAAAGAAGAACCACCAGTCAGGCCGCTAGTAAGACCACCGGTGGCTCCAGTAAGGCCGCGAGCAAAACGAGGGAATGAAGGTGGCGGGAAGGGCGGCTGTCTAGGCATCATTATTTTGCTTGCTGCAGGATATGTAGTTTATAGGTTTATACTCTAGCGTATTTCCAGTAAGCCTGTTCTATTGCAGCAAGTAACGGAGAATGTCTTTAGAGAAAATTTATAATATAAAAAATATGGGATCTATTTACACGCTACTCCAAGCATTATAGTATTAGGAATGGTTGTTACTATTTTACTATTCAATAGTAAAAAACAGCTATATTCAAATAACCTAATGGAGGTAACTCAATGAAAATGGTACAAGGAATTGTACTGGCTGATAATGAGGTTGTGATCCGTCAGTATGAAGCCTCCGCTTTGGACGTTCCTAAAGCAGAAGGCTTTGTGATCGTCACGAACAGACGAGTCATCTTTACCGGCAGCTCGCAATCTATTACGGGATCTGGACTCATTATCCGCGACGCCAAGATCGATAGCGTCACGGGCGTCATGGCGGGCTTGATGCGTCACCGCAGCTTCAAATTACTCATTTTTGGCGCGATCCTCGGATTGATTGGTCTTATCATGACCATTAATAATTCATCTATCATTAGTTGGTTGATGCTTGTCGTCGGGGCGATCTGCATATACAATGGCTTGAGGTCGAAAGGTATTCTTATGTACATATCTATTCTAGGTGCTCAAACATCTTCTGCGCTTAGCGTTACCGTCGAGAAGAGCACGCTTTTTTCCCGGGTGAAGGGCAATGATGCGCTCATGACTGTTACCGCTGCCGGTCCTGGACGCAACACTGAACAGATGCTGCGCGAGCTTGGTGCGCTAATTCAGGATGTACAGATCATGGGCGACCATGCGCTGGACAAGTGGCGCAATATCCCGATGACCAGTGGTTCCTTTGAAGCAGTGCCGGTAAGTGAGCAATTCGCGTCTACCATTGATGCGGTGAAGAACACAGTGTCCAAGGTGAAGGATACGACCGTGAATACTGCCCATAAGCAACAACAGTTGAACAATCAGGAAAATAGTACGTTCTCGAATGAACGTAAAAATACGTGTGACTGTGGTTCGACTTACGAAAAGGATGACGTGTTCTGCCCGCAATGCGGAGCAAGAGCAGTTTAATGTAACAACAAATTCGAATGAATGAAGAAAAAAGACGTCCATTGTTCACTCATTGGGCTCTTTTTTTTGCTGAGGAGGCAATATCGTGAGTCTCATTAAGAATCTGGTTATTAACGGGCAGGAGTTGCAAACGTTAAAGACGAACGAAGTGAAGTGGGTGAACGAAACAAATGCCAACTACGGCATTCCAGGTGCCGATCGATCCGGCGTCATGCTGTATCCACAGCTGATGCATCGCCATCTATTATTTGTCGGCGCGATTGGAAGTGGCAAAACGGTGTCCATGGATCACGTCGTTCGGGGGATTCGCGGTGGAGCAACGAAGGACGACGTATTCGTCTTCTTCGATGCGAAGGGCGACTATCTCAAAAAATTTTACCGAGAAGGTGACTATGTACTCACAAACGAAAGCCATAACGTAAATGGACTCGTTAGATGGAATATTTTCCAGGATATACTTGCGACGCCGGTAGAGAAACGGGACGAAGTCATCTGGGAGATAGCCTCTTCTTTGTTCAAAGAAGATATGGAGCGCTCTTCTGCGCCGATCTTTGCGACAGGAGCACGGGATTTGTTCGCTGCCATTTTAAGTGCCAAAGTAAGAGTAATGGAGAAGGAAGGAACGTCGGAGGATCATTCAACATTAATCCAGTGGGTTAAATCAGCGACGGATGCACATATTCGCAACCTGCTGCTGAACCATCAGGACTTAGCATGGGTGCGAAGCTATATCAGCAAGGATAACAACCAGAGCACGAACCAATCTTTCTTAATGCACTTGTACCAGAACTTGTTCGGAGTATTCAATGGTACGTTTCGGGAAGCTGGGAATTTCTCGCTGACGCGAGCGATTCAGGAGCGCAGCGGCAGGGCGATCTTCCTAGAGTACGATATTTCTAGCTCCAATGTGTTGAAGCCGATCTATACGATGATTTTGGATATCGCGATGAAAAATATTTTGGGAACCAAGGAAGAGAACTGCAGAGGCAACGTGTTTTTCGTACTGGACGAGTTTCCATTAATCCCAAAACTAAACTATATGGATAACGCTCTTAACTTTGGGCGTTCCCTCGGGGTACGCATTATCGCCGGCATACAAAATATCGGGCAAGTTAAGCATGTGTATTCGGATGCATTAGCTGACAGTATTCTCGCCGGCTTCGGTACGGTGTTCGCATTCCGGCTGTTCGATGAGCCGAGTCGTAAGTTCATTATCAATCGTCACGGCCGAAATCAAAGAATGATCGCTTATGCTTCCTCGAATGCAAATAAAGGGGTTCAAGAAAGCGTTATCGACGGTAATGTAATTGAGGATTGGAATTTGACAGAGCTCAAGGTCGGTCAGTGCATCGTCTCGCCTTTTAACGGTGAACCATTCCTATTCTATCCGGCTATGATCAAATCTTAACGAGGGGGTACTCAGATGATGGACAAAGACCAATCGTATGTGCGTGTGGGTAGAGGACTGGGAGAGTTCCCGTCCAATGGGTCAGTAAAAGTGTTCGTTGTATCCAATGGCTTCGACGAATTTGAACTGAACGGTTTCGAATATACGATCTGGGGGCAAATGCATCGTTTCGAAACGTTGAATTCGTGGATGACGGCGATTACTGAGAAAATGAGTAAACAATCGAAAGTGGATCTGCCAAAGATCGTTCTACGAATGATCGATAAGAGGTTGATAATGCCGTGGTCGTTCTCCGGTATCGAGGATAGAAATCTAATAACGCTGCAAGTGTCCAGATTCGGCTACGCGCATGGGTTTGCCAATCAAAAGTGGTTGATTTCGGACAGCCGTGCACAAAAAAGCTACGAATTGACGAAGGACCAGTACGACGTATGGAATGCGGCGGCCGGTAGGGTAATGCTGCTTGAGGTCGTAGATTCGTTAATGGATCAACGAGGTATTTCATTGGATGAAGCGTATGCGCTGCTTCTTAAGCATGGCATTGAGCTGCACAAGCTTTCTCTATGGGGATTCGAGTATGTTGACGCAATCGAATCGGGGGTACAATGATGAAGACAATTCTAGTCGGCATAGGTGAAGGGCTGGGCAAGTTCCAGCAGGCGGATGGAAGCTTCGTGTACGGTGTAAAAATTGCTAGAGAACGTATCGTATTGGCCGAGTCTCTCTATAAAGTGTGGCAGGTGGCGAACTTTGCATCGTATGCACTGGAAGAGTTCACGAAGCTTCTGGAATTGGGATTGGATGAGATTAAGGCGTGTGTGAGTACACTCAAGAAGCAGGGGCTTATCATTGATTCGAGCGAGCTTCTCTCGTTGTCCGTTTATACGGATTATGTCGCGATTCCGAAAGGAAGTATTGTTGCAAAAGGGAACGAGGAATTTGAGTTCACCGAGTTCCACAACGCGCCTTCCAATACATTATCGTTAGCAGCGGTAACCGTGTGGCGGATGGCAAACCCGCTTTATTCGCTGAATGTGCTAGTTGACAGGCTGGTTGAAGTGATCGGTTTGCCGAGAGAGAACATTATAAAGATGCTGGCCGAAGCTATTCCTTATTTGATCAGCAATGGTTCTATATCGTTAGACCGAGCACAGCAGGTGTGATTAATCGATGAATATAAAAGCGAGAATTGCAGGCGTGGTGAGGCAGACGATCGATGCCACGCATCAGCTCAAGAGCAGTGTAGCCAATCGAATTCATGATAAAATCGTAGATTTTAAGGTTGGAGGCTCACCCGAGGCATTCAAAGCTAGAACAGAGCATATGAAAGAAGTGATCAACGACCCGAGTAGAATGCCCGAGCATAAGCTGGAAGTAATGAATGATAAAATGGACTTGGCAGCGAAGTTTGCACCGGACGCCATATATCAAGGGGTTAACCACTTTACGAATTTTTCTCCTGCTTTTACTGGGACAACAATTAAAGATGATCTAAAAAATCAATTCAATATAATGTATGGGCAGGCTAAAGAATCTCCGGTTGGTAAATGGTTCCAAAACAACCGTAAGGAGCACTATCGGAAAGAGTGGGAGAAGAAGTCCCCGGAAGAGAAGCAGGCCGAGCTCGACAAATTAAGTAAAGAGATTCAGGAAAGAGAAAAGGTTCAGGATGACTATAATAGGCTTCATCCTGAGAAGATGGATCAGGATAAGGAGTCCGATAAGCTGGATGATGCACTGGACGAGTCCAAGGGCGAAGGGGATTCCTTCACTGAATTCGATGATCTAGAAAGTTTAGAGGAAGAGAATAACGAAAAGGAGGCTGACGCGGAAGAGAAGGAGTCGGAACCTGAGGCTGAGGAGTCAGACGAACCTGAAATCGAACCGGAAAACGAACCGGAGCCGGAACCCGAGTCGGAACCCGAGCCCGAAGATCCGGATGAGCCAGAAAATGAACCGGAGCCGGAACCCGAGCCCGAAGATCCGGACGAACCAGAAAATGAACCGGAGGCGGAATCCGAGCCCGAAGATCCGGACGAGTCAGAAAACGAACCGGGGCCGGAACCCGAGCCCAAAGATCCGGACGAGCCAGAAAACGAACCGGAGCCGGAACCCGAGCCCGAAGATCCGGACGAGCCAGAAAACGAACCGGAGCCGGAAGCCAAGCCCGAAGCACCGGACGAACCGGAACCAGAACCGGAGCCGGAACCGGAACCGGAGCCAGAACCAGAACCAGAACCAGAACC
>NZ_BTCK01000048.1:0-49759 GCF_033239625.1 Paenibacillus sp. CCS19 | reverse complement strand
AAATGCACCATAATGGCCAGCCATGGCCGATGGGGCCTGGATATGGTGCAGAAATGCACCATAATGGCCTGCAATGGCCGATGGGGCGCTGATATGGTGCAGAAATGCACCATAATGGCCAGCTCTGGCCGATGGAGCGTGGATATGGTGCAGAAATGCACCATATCGGCCAACCATGGCCTATGAGGCCAGGATATGGTGCAGAAATGCACCATATCGGCCAGCAATGGCCGATGGGGCCTGGATATGGTGCAGAAATGCACCATATTGGCCAACCATGGCCTATGAGGCCTGGATATGGTGCAGAAATGCACCATATCGGCCAGTCATGGCCGATGGGGCCTGGATATGGTGCAGAAATGCACCATATCGGCCAGCCATGGCCTATGGGGCCTGGATATGGTGCAGAAATGCACCATATTGGCCAACCATGGCCTATGAGGCGTGGATATGGTGCAGAAATGCACCATATTGGCCAGCCATGGCCGATGGGGCCTGGATATGGTGCAGAAATGCACCATATTGGCCAACCATGGCCGATGGGGCCTGGATATGGTGCAGAAATGCACCATATCGGCCAGCCATGGCCGATGGGGCCTGGATATGGTGCAGAAATGCACCATAATGGCCAACCATGGCCGATGGGGCCTGGATATGGTGCAGAAATGCACCATATCGGCCAGCCATGGCCGATGGGGCCTGGATATGGTGCAGAAATGCACCATATCGGCCAACCATGGCCTATGGGGCCTGGATATGGTGCAGAAATGCACCATATCGGCCTGTTCTTCGCATAATTCGCCTCCTCCAAGCAGACACTACAAGCGGTCTGTGCACGCATGATGCCGGCAGAGCCCGTCTATTCTACTATGAGGAGCATGCCTATGAAGACGCTTCGGATCTTTGCAGCGATCGTCATTTTGTTCTCCGCCCTGCAGGCGTCCGCCGCCCATGCCGACGGAGGCGTGTACCATTTTGGCTTCAAGAAAAGTGTGAATGGCCAGCCGCCCTCAATCGATGAGGAAGGCTTCAAAGCGATGCTTGCTCGTTATGGTGCCGTGTTTACTGGAGATATGTCCGCGCCAGAGCTGTACTTAACCTTCGACAATGGCTACGAGAATGGTTTGACTGCCGGTATTCTGGATGTGCTGAAGGAGAAGCAGGTACCCGCGATTTTCTTCGTAACAGGCCACTATATCAAAACACAGCCGGAGCTGCTGAAGCGAATGGTCAGCGAAGGCCATCTCGTTGGCAACCATTCGTGGAGCCATCCGGATATGAGCACGTTGTCCGCCGATCGAATTAAGACTGAGCTCGATCAGGTCAAATCGGAGGTCGCCGTTCTGACCGGGCAGCAACAAATGAAATATTTGCGCGCGCCGCGCGGCATATTCAATGAGCGTTCGCTGGCAGTCAGCCAGCAGCTTGGCTATACGAATGTGTTCTGGTCCGTCGCGTATAAGGATTGGGATACGAACGATCAGAAAGGTGCGCAGTACGCCTTCGAAAAAGTAATGGCGCAGCTGCATCCTGGTGCTGTCATTCTGCTGCACAGCGTATCGCGTGATAATGCGCAGGCGCTTGGCCGAATTATCGATGCGGCAAAGGCCAAAGGCTATCAATTCAAAAGCTTGGATCAAATGAACAAACGTACGCCTTAATATCCAGGTTCAATTGCGTGGTTCTATAGACCCATCGACGCATAAGAAGGTAGCTGTAGGCAGATGATACTTAAGGCATGCGACACGGGGCAGATGGGGAGGTGTCAATAATGGCGAAACAGAATAAAGCGAACAAAGCTGCCGTTCAGTCGACGGAGCTGAACAAGCTGCCGATCAGCAATGAGGCTGATACGGAGTTTGCGTCTGCGGAACCTGCTGCGGAAGCGGCGAAGGCGTTCCAGAACAAAGTTACGGACAAAAATCTGCAGTAAATCACATATCCGCTTATGCGGAAAAGGGATGCAAAACGCCACTTCAACGAGTGGCGTTTTTTATATTGTTTACATAAATGTTAAGAATGAAAGTTTTTCGGGACGATTTTCTTTACATTTTCGACGAATTTAGCGTTCTAGTGCTAAAGTTCTTTAAGGTTAATGCCGAAGTAATATATGTTGTGGATAATAAATTAAGACATACATTAACTATTTACGACAATTGTCAACTGGGTCAAGATGGAGAAGGGGGCATATCCATGAAGTTTAATGTAACCGATTACATCAAGAAGCCATTCAAGAAGGCGGAGCGTCCTGAACAAGCTGACGAGAGTGGTGCGGCACCGATTCGTACAAGCAAGAGCAGAGGGTTTAACTTGCATTCCATTAGCACGAAGCTGTTTTTGTATTTCTTTATCAGCATCGTATTGTTCGTAGCGGTTGTAGGCACAATGTCCTATATAGTATCCCGCGATACATTGAAGAGCAAGGTGGCTGA
Source organism: Paenibacillus sp. CCS19 (assembly GCF_033239625.1). Lineage (NCBI taxonomy): Bacteria > Bacillati > Bacillota > Bacilli > Caryophanales > Paenibacillaceae > Paenibacillus > Paenibacillus sp. CCS19. The sequence goes on along the minus strand of NZ_BTCK01000048.1, from coordinate 47,327 downwards.
GGCGTCGGAGCAAACCGTTGAACAGACGACGGAGAAACTTGATTTCCTATACAACACCTATGAGAACATCGCAACTCAGATTGCAGTAGACCGTACGCTGATGGGGGATCTTGAGACGCGTCAGAATTTCATCGAAGGAGACTTCACATCGACGGACCGCTATGAAGTTGACCTGAAAATTCGCAATGCCCTTGCTGAAATTGCCTCGACGAATGACATCGGACTCCAGTTGTTCGATAAAGAGCCGTTCATGAAGCCGGATGCTCTGGAATTGACGGATGCGGCTTTCTACTCAACGGCGAATGGTTCCTCGTTGTATGCCGATTATACGAAGTACTTCGAGACGCTGGAGAAGGCGGCAGGCCGCGTTATCTGGTTAGGGTCGGTTGCGAAACAGATCACGACGGATGCGAAGACGAACTACATCACGCTTGGCAAAGTGCTCAAAGCCGGCACGGGCACCTTCTTCCTGTTCATCGAGTTTAAAGACGAAGCGCTGATGAGCGCGCTTGAGAACGTTAAACTCGGCAATGGGCATCAATTGACGATCAGCGACGAAGCGGGCAACGTCATCTTCAGCTTCGATCCCAAAGCGATCCGCAAGCCGCTCGGCTTGACGCTGCCGGTATCGAAGGATAAAGAGGATGTATCCGGGTCGTTCAATCAAGGCGATAATTTGGTGTTGTACAGCACGTCTGCGGTTAACAAATGGAATGTAACGGGTTCTGTTCCGGTTGCGGAATTGACAAAGGACATTAATCGTATTTTTGTCATTACGATTGTTCTGATTGCGGTCGCTATTGTCATCTCGCTGCTGATCGGTTACTTGATCGTTCGTACGGTTGGCAAGCCGATCAACCAAGTTCGCGATTTGATGGAGAAGGTCGAGCAGGGTGATCTAACCGTGCGCATGAACGTGAATCGCAAGGATGAGATCGGCAAGCTGGGCCAGAGCTTCAATCAGATGGCAAGCAATGTGGGTAAACTCATTCAGCGTACGAACGAGACGCTCGACTATGTCGTGAACACATCGGTTCAATTGCAGGACGTATCGCGCAAAATGGGTGATTCCGCGAAGGAAGTGTCGCTCGCTACCGAAGAGATCGCACGCGGCGCATCCGACTTGTCGCAGCAATCGGAGGATGGCAGCACGCAGGCGTTCTCGATGCAGGAGGAGATGCGCTCATTCATCCGCAACAACCAAGAGATGCAAGAGCAGGCGGAGGATGTGAAGAGCGAGAGTCGCAGCGGTATTGAGCAAATGGATGTCCTGCTTGGCAAAACAAACGAGAGCGAGAAGCTGACGAGAGATACGCTTAACCGTGCGCAGAAGTTGATGGACAGCACGAAGCAGATCGGGCAAATCCTGCAACTGATGGATGAAGTTGCGAAGCGTACGAATCTGTTGTCGCTCAACGCGGCCATCGAAGCGGCGCGGGCTGGCGAGCATGGCAAAGGCTTCGCAGTCGTTGCTAATGAAGTGCGCAAGCTGGCGGAGCAGTCGAGCGGTTCGATCGGCGTCGTAACGGAGATTATCGGTACGATTGTGGATGAAGTGGAACTGACGGTTAAAGCGCTGAAGGAGAACTATCCAATTCACCAAGAGCAGGTCAATGTCGCGAAGAACGTCGATCAGATTTTCCGCCAGGTGGACATCCGGATGAACGGCTTCGTCGAGAAAATCGCTCAGACGTCGGTGTCGATCGGCAATCTGCAAGCATCGCAGAGCACTTTATCCGAGATGATCCTTCAGGTAAGCGCGACGGCGGAAGAATCGACGGCGATCTCGGAAGAGGTTGCATCGTCAGCGAATGAACAGCTGGGCATCAGCACGGAGCTGGTTCAAACGTCCGAGAAGCTGAGCGAGTTGTCTAACGAGCTGCGCAACATTTTGTCCGAGTTTGTAACGGGTGCGCCAGATCAAGAATAGCGCTGGCGAGAGGGGGCTGGAGACAGCCCTCTCTTTTTGTTCATGTAATTGACAGAAGTTGCTTAATTAGGTGACAATAGTGATGATGTCTCCATAATTAACCATATTAGTGAGGTGTGCTTGTGACTGCAACTGAGCTGTACACGATCGTTTTAATTATTGCTGCGCTTGTGCTGTTTCGGTCGACGCGTAGTTTTTATCGGCCGATTCGGGGGAACGGCGTGCGTCTGCTGCTGCCCTTAGTGTACATGCTGCCGGCAACGTATGTACTTATGAATCCGGAGGCGCATGCGACTAGCAAGGAGTGGCTCGCTGCTGCTGCAATCGGGCTGGTCCTGTCGCTGCCGCTTATTTGGACGACGCAATATGAAGTGCGATCGGATAATCAAATTTATGCGAAGCGCAATATGTGGTTTATCGTCTCGTTCCTTGCGATTCTAGCTGTTCGTTTCGTGCTTCGTACGAGCATCCAAGATATCGATTCGCAGACGCTTAGCGCTTTGTTCGTGACGGTGGCTTTCTGCTATGTGATTCCTTGGCGTGTTGTATCGTACATTAAGTTCCGTATGGTCAAGTCGTCGAGCATGGGTAAGGGGTTTACTGCTTAGTTGAAAAAAGATGAATGATTTGAATGAATTGAATGATTTAAAAGCTGAAAGTATCACTGCGCAGATGAATGTTTCCTTCGATCGCTGTTGTCCTCGGATTGTTCTGATTTTATGAATTCAGAAGTGGTAACAATCCGAGTGACAAAGGCGAACGCTAAAAGCTTTTCGGAGAAAAGCTACTTCGGAAGCATACGCTCTGCTTCTACGGAAATCATTCATCTGCTTCGTTATGCAAGGGAGCATGCGCTCCGCCACTGTGGGTGGGGAATATGGGCACTCCTCGTTTTTATTCGCTTCGTGTCATTGGTGTGGCAATCTCGGCAATAGCCGAGGTGACCGACCTAGCCATTGCTCCGAAGACAATCCTCACTGCTAGACTCGATGACAAACCTGCGAGACAAGCCCCAGAGACAAGCCCCAGAGACAAGACCCAGAGAAAAGTCCCATAGACAAGTTCCATAGACAAGTCCCATAGATAAGTCCTAGAGAAAAGCCTTAGAGATAAGCCTTAGAAAAAATCCGCAGAAACAAAGTGCGAAGAAATAAACCGCAGAGACAAACCGCAGAGACAAACCCCAGTAACTAACCCGGCAACAACCGCAGTAACAAGCTCTGGTAACAAACCCCAGAGACAGACCTCGGCAACAACCCCGGTAACAAACCCTGGCAACAAACCCTGGCAACAAACCCCGGCAACAACCTCAATCGCCTCAACCCTGGCGGCAAGTAGGAGGGCGGACCCTTAACGAACCGCAGTAGCGCTATTCGTCTTGGGATTGACCTATCCTCGATATAAGGAACTCAGTGCGTGTTAGTTGGATGAAATCTTGGTGTTTGGAGCATCGGATGGACGAATAAGATCAATTGGGTTCGTTAGCGTGGTGCAGGGGCGTATCTGCGAGCAATAGTGATGTTGCGATTCGTTAGCGAGGTGCGGTGCGCATATACGAGCGATAGCATGGTGCGATTCGTTAGCGTGGTGCGGGGCGTATCTGCGAGCGATAGTGATGGTACGATTCGTTAGCGTGGTGCGGAGTCATATGGATGAACGAGGCGGTGATGTTTCGGTTCGTTGGCTCGCCGTTTATAATAGACGAATACAGATGAGTCGGATGGGGGACGGCGGGATGAAACGACAGTGGTGGGTCGTGCTGGCGTATGCGGTGCTGATGGGGGTGTTGTTTACTCAGCGGCAGGTCATAATGGACTGGTTGGAGCGAGGGGATGCGCCGATTGGATGGCTGTTCGTCGTGGCGGTTGTTCTGGCGTTCGTGCCGGTCGTTCCTTATAAGCTCGTTATCGGTACGTTAGGCATTCTATATGGCCCGTTGACGGGGGCGGCGTTAAGCTGGCTCGCGACGACAATCGCATCGGTCGTTATATTCGGTCTTGTCCGCTCCTTCGGTCAAGAGCAGGGGAGGGCTTACTTGGCGCGTAATCGTCATACGGAACGATTGTCGCTGTTGATGGAGCGTAAGCCATTTATGTCCATTGCATTGGCCAGGCTGCTTGCTGTGTTTCCGAGTCTGATTGTTAACGTCTATGCGGCGCTGCTCCGTATTCGTTTCTCCACATTCATCATGGCGACAGCTATCGGCAAAATCCCGGCTATGCTCACGTTCGCCTTCCTCGGCCACGAATTGCTGCACGATTGGCGTACCGCGCTTGCGACAGCGCTGATCTATGTCATATTCATTGCGCTGCTGCTCGTTATCTATCGGAGATGGGAGCGGCGGCAGACCTGATAACAGACGCTTTCTGCATGCGCGGGGAGTGTCTTTTTGTTTGCGGACTGGATCATTCCAATGTGGAGAGTGCAGAGTCGGCGATATTACACAATTTCCTTTTGTCACCAAGGGGCGGATGACGTACAATAGCAATAAATAAAAGAGGGTAGGACTGCTTGGGGGTACAATTGTGCTGGAATTGGACATTAACGAACCGGACAAGCTGGTAACGGTAGCGCATGCGTTGTCGACGCGTGCGCGAGTTGAGATATTGCGGCTTCTTAACCAGAAGAGCTTGAACATTGTCGAGATTGCGGAGGCTCTGAAGCTGCCCGTGTCCTCCGTGGCGAACCATGTGCGGGTGTTGGAAGGGGCGTGGCTCATTCAGACGGAGCTGCTGCCTGCGGTTCGCGGGGCGATGAAAGTGTGCACGCGTACGTACCACGATGTGCATATGCAGTTAAACACAAGCTTCTTAGGCGCCAAAGGCGAAGAGCAAGTTTACGAGATCGATATGCCGGTCGGTCATTACACGGACTGCGAAGTGGCGCCTACCTGCGGAATGGCGGATGGGAATGGACTGCTTATTCCTGCGGACGAGCCGGCCAGCTTTTATCATCCGCGGCATGTGAGTGCGCAGTTGATCTGGTTCCGCCGAGGGTACCTGGAGTATCGGTTCCCGCTGGAGATTCCGCCGAACAGTCGAATAACAGCGTTGGAATTTACGATGGAGTTGTGCTCGGAGGCGCCGAATTACGATAATAACTGGCCTTCGGACATTACGGTTTCGGTCAACGGCGTGGATATCGGCACTTGGACTAGCCCGGGCGATTTTGGCGATCGACGAGGAAGGCTGAACCCGGCTTGGTGGGGCGATCATGCAACACAATATGGGCTTCGCAAAATATGGCGGGTCGACGATGAACGAAGCATGGTCGATATGCATACGGTTTCTGACGTCACATTGGCCCAGCTTGAGCTGGCAAGCCAATCGGGGATTCGCCTTCGCATCGGGGTCGGAGAAGATGCGAATCATAAAGGCGGCATTAACATATTCGGCCGGCAATTCGGCGATTATGAACAGGACATTCAAATGCGCGTTCACTTTATTACGGAGTGAGCGCGTTTTTCTATTTATTAATACAATAATTTTGTAACAAATATACGCAAGTGAAATACTTTGTGTAATGCGCGTTGTTTGATAACGACAGTATTGACAGCTAGGTGTATGTCTCTTATGATCGGACTATAATTACATGAAATTTGTAATAAAACAATGAACTACTAACGATAAGCTTAAGGAGACGGTGACGATGACATTGCGCAATGAATATCCGCGTCCGCAGCTGGTGCGCCAAGAGTGGCTTAGTCTGAATGGGGAATGGGAATTCGCGTTTGATGATGAAGTAGTCGGGGAGCGGGAGCGTTGGTATGTCCCGGGCAATGAAGGTTTTCCAATGCGCATTCAGGTGCCATTCTGTTTCCAGAGTGAGCTGAGCGGGATCGGCGACACATCCTTCCATGACGTTGTCTGGTACCGTCGGACGATTGAGGTGCCGGAGGCGTATGCGGGCAAGCGGCTGCTGCTTCATTTTGGCGCGGTCGATTATGAAGCGAAGGTGTGGGTCAACGGACAGCTTGTTGCGACGCATGAAGGCGGTCACACGCCGTTCTTCGCCGACATTGCCGATGCTGTACAAGCCGGCGAGAATACGATTGTCGTCAGGGCGGCGGACGATGGACGTGATGTATCGCTGCCTCGCGGTAAGCAGTATTGGAAGGAAAAGTCCGAAATCATCTGGTATACGCGGACGACGGGGATCTGGCAGAGCGTCTGGCTGGAGCCGGTGTCGGATACGCATATTAGCCGTATTCGTCTGACGCCGGATATCGATAACGGTGAGCTATGTCTGCAAGCTACCATCGCCGGAGTGCGGGCGCGTTCGAATGCGAAACTTCAACTGCGTGCTATGCTGACGTTCGGCGGCGAGTTAGTCTCGGACGACCTCTTCTCGGTCACGAACGGTGTTGTAACGCGCAGCATGATGGTGAGCGTGCCGAATGATCTGCCTGAAGCGCGCTGGTGGTCGCCGGAGCGTCCGAACCTGTACGATCTTGAGCTGACGCTGTTTGTTGATGGCGCGCCGGTCGATCATGTTGCGAGCTATGCGGGCATGCGCAAAATATCGGTTGAGGACGGCGTCGTCCTGCTCAACAATATGCCTTATACGATGAAGCTGGTTCTTGATCAAGGCTACTTCCCGGAGGGCGTGCTGACGGCGCCTAGCGACGAAGCGCTGCGCCGCGACATTGAATTGACGAAGGAGATGGGCTTCAACGGCGCTCGCAAGCACCAGAAGATCGAAGACCCTCGCTATCTGTATTGGGCGGATCGCCTTGGCTTGCTCGTCTGGGGCGAGATGGCGAATGCTTATCAATACAATGAACAGTATGTCGGGCGCATGACCCGCGAATGGCTGGAGGCGGTGGAACGGGATTATAACCATCCATGCCTCGTTGCGTGGGTGCCGATCAATGAGAGCTGGGGCGTTCGAGAGATTCTGGTCGACGAGGCGCAGCAGCAGCATGCTTTGGCGCTTTATCACATGACGAAGTCGCTCGATACGACGCGCCTGGTCATTTCCAATGATGGCTGGGAGATGGTGCGAACGGACCTCGTCACGATTCATGATTACGAGTGGCGGCGTAATGTGCTGGCAGAGCGTTATGAGACGAAGGAACGCGCCCTTGCTTCGCGTCCAGGCGGACGCTGGATTCTTGTGCCGGGCTTTGACTATGAGGGACAGCCGCTGCTGCTGACGGAATTCGGCGGCATTTCGTTCAAGAAGAGCGACTGGGATGGCTGGGGCTACTCCGGCGCATCGGATGATGCGGATTTCTTGAAGCGGCTTGATGATGTGTTCGCGCCAGCGCTGCAATCGCCTGTATTGCAGGGAGTTTGTTATACGCAACTGACGGACGTTGAGCAGGAGATTAACGGTCTGCTTACCTATGACCGCCAGCCGAAGGTGCCGCTGGAAGCGATTCGCCGTATCGTAGAGGGCCGTTAACCGCAGGCAGGCGAAGTTGAATAATTTAGGAAAGATGGAAGACCCTATTTCTAGTTCGGAAAGGGGTCTTTCTTGATGTCGACAATTCTTTATTCGGCAAAATGTGTTCTTCTTACAGCTGCCTGCGGCGCGTTGTTGTTGGCCGGCGGGGGTTGCGGCGAAGCAGATACGAATCGACCGCAACCATCGCCATCCGCATTGGCGAAGCGATCGGCGCGTATTATGGCGGCAGACTCGGCCATCCCTTCTCGCCGCATACCGATTCTGGAAGAGCGGCTGAACGGCCGCGTCTGGATTCCGCTCGACGAAGCGGTTGCTCCGATGGGGCTGCGCCTGCATGAGACGAAAGGCCGTGTTGCGATTGGTGACTCGGATGCTGCTTATAAGGTGCGTGCGAGCAGCAAAGAGGCGATGTCTGGCGATACGAAGATTGATCTGCCGGATGCGCCGAGACAGATCGATGGCGAGCTGTATATGACGCCGCGTGCGCTCGCGTCGCTGCTGCAAACGGATGTGAAATGGGATGACCATACTTCTGATTTGCATATTCGGATGCAAGATGACAGCTATCAAACGAAACAAATATTGATTCGAGAGTCTGACCTGGCAAACGGACCAGGCGGAGGCTTCAAGCCGTTTGCGCAGGTAGATATTGACCCGCAGGAAGTGGTTCGTTATGCGAAGACGTTCGTTGGCGCGCCTTATGAATTTGATGCGGATCATTATACGAAGTCTCATCGATTCGACTGTTCTTCCTTCATGCGATATGTGTATGATCGATTCGGCGTCGATCTGCCTCGTTCTTCGCGCGCGCAATCGGGAATGGGGACGAAGGTTGACTTGGATAGTCTGCAGCCCGCGGACTTGATGTTCTTCTACACGCCTGGCCGTTATGACAGCAACAAGGTTGTTGGACATGTTGGCATGTACATCGGCATGGGCAAATTCATTCAAACCTATGGCGATCCGGGCGTTGTCATTACCGATCTGAACGGGTATTGGAAGGGACGGTTCTTGTTTGGCAAGAGGGTGGCGAGATAGGCGATTGGCCTGAGGAAGGAAGTATAAATAATACTCAATACTTTCAAAACCGTCCGCTCTGACCCCGAAGAATAGGCGGGTTATCAGATTGGACGGTTATTGAAGTTCTGCATGGGCTAATTCTCTTTCTCATTCTTTCTGGCACGCTGAATCATCCGAAAGACGACTATGCCGACGGCGACGAACAAAATCACTTGAATGATCGCCATGTAGATAACGAAACTCATGAAAGCTTGCCTCCTAGCGGGACATCTATGCGATGAGTATACCACATCTGGCTGGCGCGCATGCTGCGGCGTCCGTGCAATGTCGTTCTGAAGCCTGTTGGCGAATGATTATCGAATGCGGTAATCTAGTAGCATTGGAGGGATGCAGCAATGGCGGGCAGTAAGCATTATGTCGTATGGGTTGGCCGCAAGCCGGGCGTTTATTCGGTTTGGGCGGAGTGCCAGAAGCAGACGAACGGGTTCGAAGGCGCGAAGTTTAAGTCGTTCGAATCGAAGGCGGCGGCGGACAGCGCATTCCGCGACGGTTGGGAGAAGCACTGGGGCAAGTCGTCGGGAGGCAGCAAATCAGCAGGAGCGGGAGCGAGCGCAGGCGCCGCTGCCTCGAATCGATTCCGTTCGGCAGGGCGGACCGCTTCGTCCGCGTCGGCGCAGACGATAGAGCCGATCGATTACGACAGCATCTCGGTCGACGTCGGCACGAGGGGCAACCCGGGTCCGGTCGAATATAAAGGCGTTCATACGCAAACGGGCGAAGTGTTGTTCTCCGTCGGTCCGATTGCGAAGGGGACCAACAATCTTGGCGAGTTTCTGGCGATTGTCCATGCGCTGAGATACACGCAGGAGCGCGGCAGCAAGAGCACCATCTACAGCGACTCCATGAACGCGATGAAATGGCTGCGGGAGAAGAAGGTGGCGACGACGCTTGCGAGGGATGCTTCGACTGCTGAGATTTGGCGGCTTGTCGACGAGGCGGAGGCGTGGCTTCGATCGAATCGATACGATAACAAAGTATTGAAGTGGCAGACGAAGCTGTGGGGCGAGATCAAGGCCGACTACGGACGTAAATAAAGGGTATGTGCGAATCAGGAATGAGCGGATTATATTCTGCTTGTTCCTGATTTTTTTTGCTGCATCGAGGTTAAGGGACAGGGCGGGGCTGACAATTAGAAATTCCTCATGAACATAATGCGAACATATCTCGTCTATAGGGGAGATGGAGATCATGGGCAAGGAGATAACGATAGCGATTCCTATGTATTTCCGCCCGATTATAATGAGAAGGATTGATTATCGATGAAGAAGATTATCCCTGGTATTGCGCTTGGACTCACTCTAGCTTTTGCATCCGTGCCTGCTTATGCTGCGGACAATCCTAGCATTCGTATAGATGGCATTGCGATCGGGTCCGATGTGCAGCCGGAAGTGAAGAACAGCCGTACGATGGTGCCGCTGCGCGTCATTAGCGAGAACTTGGGGGCGAAGGTCAACTGGTCGAACTCGGAAGCAACGATTACTAAAGATGATAGCAAAGTAACATTGAAGCTGAACAGCACATCGGCTGTTGTCAATGGCAAAACGGTAACGCTGGATGCGGCGCCTTATATCAAGAACAACCGAGTCGTTGTTCCGCTGCGGTTTATTGCGGAGACCTTTAATTGTACGGTTCATTACGACTCTTCGTCTGTCACGATCAGTTCCAAGCCATTGGTCATAGATGGTGTTGAAGTGAAAACGTTGCAGCAAGAATACCATATGACGATGGGCGGCGTTGTGCAGCAAATTAATGCGAAGGCAACGAACAAAACGATCTATGAAATCTTTGAGGGCAGCAAGGGAGATAAGGTGGAGGCTCCTGCCAGCTATTCGTGGATGGTGAATATCGATGTGCCGGGCTCGTACTATAAGAACGGGCAGTATGACTTCTTGGATAACCAAGGGAAAACGGTGAAACGCTATGATATCTATACATTAGTGAATGCCTTTCCGGAAGATGAGTTGAAAGGCTATTCGAAGGCGCTTCTCTATGATGCTTCCGAGGATCAGTGGTATGTGTTCAGTGAGGTTGGAGTGTCCGTTATTGGCAACCTGGTAGATACGGCGTACGCGAACGGTGTAGTGGAGATCATCAGCAACACGGTTGTTTAGCATAAAAAAAAAGACTTCTCGCCTTCCGTCCGTGACGGAGGGTGAAGTCCTTTTTTGCGTGAGGTAAGATTACAAGCCGTTCTTTCGTCCGGTGAATCGCTTGAATAGGAAGACGGCAAGCTCGGCGAGCGGGCCGATAATGAGTCCGAGAAGAACGCACTGAACGAAGGCGAGCAGGCTGGCGAGGTCCTCCCAGCCGGTATCGGTCGTAGACATGCTTGCCATCCATATGAGTCCGATTAATGTGCCGAGCATAGTGAACAACCACATGAGGCGGGCGCCGAACCAACCTGCTATCCCGGCAATGGCGCATAACACGACGGCAAGCAAGGTGAATCGAAGTAGGATGGTGAAGGAGAATGGCTGGCCGAACAATACGAAACGAATCAATAGAAGCATTGCGGCGGTAATGATGGATGTTAACGGGATGATGAGTTTGTACCAGACGCGGCTTCGCGCCGCGGGGATGGCGAACATGAGTGGCACCTCCGTGTGTTTTATGCAGGATGTTTCTATTTTGTAAATCGATATCTTCATTATAAGGCCTGCATGCATGTATGTAATGGAGGAATTCGCCTATTGCGATAGTTGGTTTGGGATATAAAAAAAGGACCTCATCTTCCACGCTGCAGGTGGAGGGTGAAGTCCTTTCGACTATAGAAATTTACGATTCCTCATCCATCTTGTACTCGAGAATGTCGCCGGGCTGGCAATCCAACGCTTTGCAAATGGCTTCTAGCGTGGAGATCCGGATCGCCTTCGCCTTGCCGTTCTTCAAGATCGAGAGATTAGCCATCGTAATGCCTACTCTCTCTGACAGTTCGGTCACGCTCATTTTGCGTTTCGCCAGCATGACGTCGATATTAATAATAATGGTCATGTTCGTCACCTCAGACTGTTAAATCGTTCTCGGATTTAATATCGATAGCGTTCTTTAACAGCCTCTGAAGAACGGCGGCGAACACGGCGACGACGAATGCGGCGCCGGCGAAGGTCATTCCGATCAGAATCACGCCCGGGGCGTCGTCGTTCTCGGCTATATAATAGAAGAGCGGCAAGGCAATCGCATACAAGAAGCTGAACGTAAACGCGCTGTATTTGATGATCTTGAGCGCCTTCACGGACAACTCGGAGAAAGCGATGTTCTTGTCGATATAGCTGAGCAGCTTATAGGATTGAACCAATGCCGTGAAATACGGGATCGCCGACGCGTATCCGAGAGCGACCAGGAGATATACCCAATACGCTGGATAATCGTCGCCGGGATCCATCGCGATTCGGGGTAGTCCGTATACGCACAACGCAAGCACCGGAAGGGCGATAACAATTAGCGTCAGCTTCAAGAATAGGGTTGTTCCGCGTTCCACACCATGCACCTCATTTCGTATTGTCACTTCCAACTTACCATAAGATTTATCGTTTTACAATAAATCTTTGTTGATATTAGCTATATTCGCATCATCTGGTTATATTCCGTCTTCTGGCTATTGAATAACGAATCAGAAATCGCTACATTGAGATGACGGGCATGTGGAAGGGGAGTGGGCAAGGTGACGATTGCCGAGTGGACGGAGAAGGAATTGCTCGGGCGAGTGGAAATGAAGGAAGGGCGAGAGGCGGTGCTGTTCTACACGGCGATGTGCGGCACGTGCAAGGTGGCTGAACGAATGCTGGAGGTTGTCGAGGCTACGGGCGTGCAGATCGGCATTCATAAAATCAATATTAACTACGCGCCTATCCTGCGAGAACGCTGGCGTGTGGCGAGTGTGCCATGTCTTGTGCTGCTGGAGGAGGGTGAGCCTGTCCGCATGGAATATGCGATGGGCTCGGTCGATCATTTGTACCGCATGCTGCAGGAGCATAGATAACGCTGTTGCTAAGAAAAATGGGCCGTCCCCCTCTGTCTGCCATCGGCAGGCGAGAGGGGGACGGCCCTTCGTGCGTTCTATCTCTCTATCGCACGGTGCGAACTAGCCGGCTCAGGACTTGCTGTCGGCCGGCTCTTCTTTCACGTCCGCTACGAGTTCCTTAGCGGACGACTTGAACTCGTGCAGCGTGCGGCCGACGGCGCGGCCGAGCTCCGGCAGCTTGGAAGGTCCGAAGATGATGAGGACGACGACCAAGATCATCATTAAACCAGGGAAGCCTACATTGGATAACATAGCGCTCAGCTCCAATTCATTTTGGGATAAGGGATGGCTTATGAAAGCTTGTTTGACATTGGGAGGTGCGAGAGTTCTTGCTTGTCTGACGTTAGTCTTGGTTATGACCGCTCGGATAAGCGGCGACCGCTTCGATCTCGATCAGCCAATCGGCGTTGACGAGGCTCGCTACGCCTACGGTTGAGCGTGCCGTCTTCGTTGGGTTCGCCTTCGTGTTGAAGAACTTCGCATACGCCTTGAACCAGCCGTCATAGTCGAACTTGCCGCCTTTCGCCGCGTCTGGCGCGACATACACCCGCAGGTAGATGACGTCCTTCATCGACAGCCCTTGATCAGCGAGCTGCTTCTCGATGTTCTGCAAAATGCTCGTGCCTTGCGCTTCTGTATCGCCATATTTCTCGTAGACGGTTTTGCCTTCCTTGTTAATGACGGAAGGGGTCGTGCCGCTTGTCAAGAAGGTGGCTGTGCCTGCCGGAACGGCAACGGCGCTGGCGATTGAAGAGGATGGGCTGCCATAGAACTCCGGCTCGTAGATCGGAGTGAGCGGCAGTTTGTTAGGTGTCGACGTTGTCGTTGTCCAAGCGGCATAAGCGCTTGCGGTAGCCATGCTGGAGATGATGATCGTACCGATAATGACCTTCAAGTTTTTATGAATGCGCATCGTGCTTCCCTCCCGAGAAATTTAGTAATTAGGCCTTCATGACGCGTTCGTGAATATCGGTAACGACCGAGCGTGCCGATTCAATGCCGCCTGCCATCCATGCCGTTATGTAGCTGATATGCTCGCCGGCAAGGTAGAATCGGCGGTCAGGCTTGCAAAGAACAGGGTAATTCGTTTTCCGTTCGTCACCCGAGTAAGATACCCAGCTGCCGAGGTTATATTTGATCGTCTTCCAGTTGACGGAGAATGACGACTCGAATTCTTTGTAGTACTGCGGGTGAATCTTGGCGCCTTGCGCAAGGGCGTGCAGCTCGCGATCCTTGAATGACATGGCGCCGATCTTGTCGGCGTTAGAGCCTTGCGCATAGTAGCCGAGCAGAAGGCCTTTCTTAGAGAAATATTTGGTCGGCGGATAATAGATAGAGGAGATGTCCATGTTCGTCAGCGTGTTGCCGCCAAAGATTTGATCGTCTTCCTCCCAGAAGCGCCGTTTGAACTGCATGCCGATTTTACCGGCATTCGCGTATTTGGTGTTGTTGATAGCTGTCGTCAACTCGGAGGACAAGTCGTGCTTGATCGTCTTAAGGACGGACAGCGGTATCGTACATATACAGAAATCGCCGACGATTTGCTTAGGCAGCCCTGTGAACAGGTCGGTGTACGTGACCTCGACGGTCTCGCCGACATGCTTGATCTCCGTTACTTCGGCGTTGAACTTAATGCGTTCTGATCCGATCCGCTTCTCGAACGCCTTCGGAATCGCGTCCATGCCGCCGACCGGGTGGAACATCATCATTTGCTGATCGTAGCTGTATTCGCTGCTGAAGAAGCTGCCGAAGCCGGAGTTGATGATCGCCTTCATGCTGAACGGATCGCGGATAACGCCGGCGTCAAGGCGTGAGCCGGGTTCGTCCTTGTAACCTCCGCGCGAAGAGCCTTTGTAGAACAGGTCGGCGTCGAGGTTGCCTTCTGAACGAAGGTAAGCGACGACCTTGTCTTTCTCCTCTGGCGTAAGCGGCAAGTCGAGGCCTGGTTGATTGACAGCCTTCGCCAGCAATTCGCTGACATAGCCTCTGTAATCGGCCTTGCCCGCACGTTTGCGGACACGTTGGCCGGACAGCTCGCCAACGCCTTCGTTGTAATAGTAGGCGCTTTCGTTGACGTTGTTGAATGGCTCGAGCTCAATGCCGAACTCTCGACAGTATTCCATCGTGACATGGAATTGCGGGATGCGCATTGGTCCAGCGTTGAGGTAGTGGCCGTCATCGAAGCGGGCGACTTGCTTCTGGCCGCCGACCTCGGTGACGGTCGTGCCTTTGCGCACCGACCAGGCGCGGCCGCCGGAGCGTGCTCTCGCTTCGAGGATCGTGCAGTCATAGCCGGCTTTGCCGAGCTCATAGGCTGCTGTCAGACCAGCGACACCTGCGCCGAGGATGACGATCTTTTTGCCGGAACGGTTCGTGCCTTTCAGATCCCAACTGGATGGAGGTTCGTATTCGGCAGCTTTCATCGTCTCTGGGGTGAATAGCCCCATCGTGCCCATGACGCTGAATACGGCCGCTGCGCCGCCGATCTTGCCGACTGTCGTTAGAAATTGCCTGCGGGATACTTCATTGGGCGTTTCTTTCGTCTCCATGTGCTCAGCTCCTTTGGTAGGTCGTTGTCTGACTCTGCCCACACTGTAGCATGGGGGATGAAAGATTCGCCAACTCTTTGTAAGGAAACCTAACATAAATAAAAGTTATCGATGCGATAATTAAAATGAATCGAAACGTTACAAACGCGATAAAAACGGCTGTTTTAACGTAGTTTATTTTAAAAAGCCTATGAAAATAGTTCTAATAGCCCCGTTGAGTTTTCAGGAGGATGCTGATAATATTTCGTCCAAGGAAGTTCTGTGTAAGGTTATATAACATAAACTTCTGCGGGGCTCTCGAGCCCGAGACCACTAACGAGACGCAGTAGGGGAGGCAGTTGGGCGATGAAGGAGAAGGTAATGAGCATCGGAACTGTGTGCGACTTGACTGGTTTGACGGAAAGACAAATCCGGTATTACGAGGAGAAACAGTTGGTTTTCCCGATCCGGACGAAGGGCGGGGCAAGGAAGTTCTCATTCGAAGATGTGGAGAAGCTGAAGGAAATTAACGAACGGCTGCGGGACGGTTACAATACGTTCGAGCTCCGCAAGCTTGGAAGGGTGAGCAACGAATGAAGATTAGCGATGAAACGACAATGACCGTCATTGCGCATCTGTCGGAGCTGCGCACTAGGCTGTGGCGTATATTAGCCGTTGTTCTTGTCTCTATGGCTGTCGGGTTGTTTCTTGCGCCGAAGGTATTGAACTATCTCAAGAGTGTTCCGCCTGCTTCCAGCATTACATGGAACGTCTTCTCGCCGTGGGATGGCATTCGCTTGTATATGAACATTGCGTTCCTCTTCGCAATTGCCGTATCGCTGCCGTTCATTTTGTTCCAACTATGGGGGTTTGTTAAGCAGGGCCTGCATCCTACGGAAAGGTCGGCAGCGCTGCGTTACGTACCTTACACCACGGCATGCTTCGTCATAGGCATCTCGTTCGGTTATTTCGTCGTCTTCCCAATGAGCTTCCGCTTTACGACTCAGATTGCGCAAAGCATGCAGCTTGTGCAAACGTATGGTGTTTCACAATATTTTGGCTTCATGTTCAGCATCGTTATTCCGCTAGCTATTGCGTTCGAACTGCCGGTCGTGGTCATGTTTCTAACCCGCATCGGTCTGCTGACGCCGACGGTCTTGCGCCGCATGCGACGTTACGCTTATCTGATTCTAGTCGTAGTTGCAACGCTTATATCTCCGCCGGACTTGATCTCGCATTTGATGGTATATGTACCGCTCGTGCTGCTGTACGAGATAAGCGTGGCGCTGTCTCGGATCGTTTATGGCCGCAAGACTGCGATGCCGCTGGCTGAAGCGGCAGGGTAATCGGTTTCCATTAAACATGTTAATCGTTTTAATGATAAGAAGTTGTTCAGTAGGCCAGTGCTTATGGCTTATGGATCAACTTCTTATTTTTGTTAAAATTATACGGATTGGGATTGCTGTTGTTATAAATGGGTGCTTCGCCCGCTCGATTGTGACAAACATCACAGCGGAATGAATGAGCCGGCCCTATAATGAAGGCTATCCTTAAGGCGGCAGGAGGCGGGAAATATGGAGCATATCCCATTGCAGCAAGTCGAACAGCTTGCGTTGAAGAAGCATCATATTTATGAGGTAAGCAAGCTGACATCCTTGCTCCGCGCGATGCTCGCCAGCATGTTCATCGGCTTCGGCGTCATCGTGGCGTTCAAGTCCGGCGGCGCATTCTTCAATGAACACAGTCCGCTTGCGTACCCAATGGCTGCGCTGACGTTCGGCTCGGCGATCATACTTATCTCGTACGGGGGCGGTGATTTATTCACCGGTAACACGTTCTACTTCACGATTGCGGGTTTGCGCCGGAAGCTGGCGTGGCCGACGGTTGCCCGAATGTGGCTGCTCTGCTATATCGGCAACGTGCTGGGGGCGTTCGCATTCGCGCTGCTTATCTGGTCGACCGGCTTGTTCCGAGATGTTTCAGTGAATGGATTTCTTCTAAGCGTAGTCGAGAAGAAGCTGCACGCCTCTACCTTCGAATTGTTCTTCCGGGCGCTGCTCTGTAACTGGCTTGTCTGTCTGGCCTTCTTCATTCCGATGGCGATGAAGGGCGACGGGCCGAAGTTGTTCACGATGATGTTATTCGTCTTCTGCTTCTTCATATCCGGTTACGAGCATAGTGTCGCTAATATGTGCACGTTCGCGATCGGCTTGGTCGTTGGGGAGCCTGGACAGGTTACTTTAAGCGGTATTATTCATAATCTAATTCCCGTGACGCTTGGCAATATGGTCGGCGGCGCGATATTAATGGGCTTCATGTATCACACGGTTAATAAACCATTCGAAGAAGAGGGGAATCAACCATGAAGAAAACAAGAGTTGTTGTAATCGGGGTAGGCGCGGTAGGCTCGACGACTGCTTATACATTGCTGCTGCGGGAACGTGCGGATGAGCTGGTGCTTATAGACGCGAATCAAGCGAAGGCTGTTGGCGATGCGCTGGATATGAATCACGGCATGCCGTTCGTCGGCCAGACGAAGGTGTGGGCGGGCACTTATGAGGACTGCGCAGGCGCAGACATTATTATCATTACGGCAGGCGCAGCCCAGAAGCCGGGCGAAACGCGCGTCGATCTGCTGAAACGAAACATCGCCATCTACGACAGCATTGTGTCGGAGGTGCTGAAATATAACGAAGACGGCATTCTGCTGATCGCGACGAATCCGGTTGATGTAATGAGCTACTTCTGCCTGCGCAAATCGGCATGGCCGACGAACCGGGTCATCGGCTCGGGTACGCTGCTCGACAGCGCTCGATTCCGCTATCTGATCGGCGAAGAGCTGGAGCTCGATCCGCGCAGCGTGCATGCTCACATTATCGGCGAGCACGGCGATTCGGAGCTGCCGGTATGGAGCCTTGCCAACGTAGCGGGCTCGCAGCTGAAGCTGGATGAAGAAGCGAAGACGCGCATCTACACGAATACACGCGATGCGGCGTATCAGATTATTGAAGCAAAAGGCGCGACTTATTATGCGATCGCGCTGGCGCTGGACCGGATCGTAACGGCGATCCTGCACAACGAAGCGGCTGTATTGAACGTATCGACGCTGCTGAACGATTACCATGGCGTATCGGATGTGTACTTGGGCGTACCATGCGTCGTCGACCGCCAAGGCGTTCGCGAGGTGCTCGACATCGTGCTGACAGACGAAGAGAGAACGCTGCTGCACAAGTCGGCGGATAAGCTGAAGTCGCTTATTCAGTCGATTGAGACTGCGGTCGGCTAGAGAGTGTATCGATGAGGCCGGCGCTATTGCGCCGGCTTTTTCGTTGTGCGCGGGGCTTAGATAGAGCATTAAAGTGTGTTAACTGTTAATTGTTGATTGTTTACTAAGTGGCAGGGTAAGCCGTTGTGCGGTAGTTCAAACGTTCGCTAATTGTCCATATTATGGAACAGGATACAACTGAAGGAGTGGCGAAGATATGTGGAAAAACCGAGCGCACACCTCGCTCTAGTTAGTGAATGATAACGGGGCTGGCATGGGACGTGGTCAGGGGGGATTAGATTGAACATTGTCGATAAGCGATTGAAGAAGCTGGAAACTAATATCTACATGTATTCCTTCCTTACAACGGTCATCCTTTATTCGGTCGGTGCTGCTATGCTTTCCAGAGACGATGGCGTCATCTTTAATTTTCAAACATTTTTTGCGGTCTGTCCGTTTGTATTCATTGCGGTATTTCTCTTTGGTATGCCAATAGCGTTCGTAATTAATCAGATTATGTTGAAGTTGAAGATCAAATCGAAAATAATAGCGCTGCTTCTAGAAACA
Organism: Paenibacillus sp. CCS19; assembly: GCF_033239625.1. Classification (NCBI taxonomy): domain Bacteria; kingdom Bacillati; phylum Bacillota; class Bacilli; order Caryophanales; family Paenibacillaceae; genus Paenibacillus; species Paenibacillus sp. CCS19. The sequence goes on along the minus strand of NZ_BTCK01000048.1, from coordinate 28,527 downwards.
TTTCTATACCTGTCCCTTTCAGTGATTGGGACTTTCTTGACTCTTCTGTTGTTATTCAGAGATTTGTCGGCTTTGATTCAAGATTTTATATTCGGTGATGGTATATTCATGCATCTCTTTGTTGTGCCAGCCGTAATCCTATTCCAACTATCGATGCACTTCTTCACATGCATTCATCGTTTCTTCCTGCAGAGGAAATATAAATCAGTTCCACAATGAGGTAAGTCAAACGGCTAGTAAGTGTTGATTAGTTAGACAGGTGCGATGGCGCCTGTCTTTTCTTGTTTGTTCGGAAACGATTGCTATAAAGATACAATGGACTGATGGATGAAGTGAAAGTATACAACGCCGTGCTTAGCTCGGAAGCGCAAGCGTGGTCAGCATGAGATTGCTATTCTAGCGGTAGTTGAGTAATATCACGTTCTGTTGATGATCGCAAAGAATGAAGAAGGAGGTGGCCCCCGAGCATATGAGTGCTTGAGGGTCATCTTTTGTTTGCATTTCCATTTACAAACCTTTTAGAAAATGAACATGTCCCGTTTACAAGCCCATGCTATTCTTTCTCAGAATAATGAGAATACACATGGGAGGTTATAAATACATGTTCACGCGTTACACCCGCAAATTCGGTACGGCAATCGCGTTATCGGCTATTATTCTCAGCACGACTTCGGCGTTCAGCGCTCCGGCTGCATTCGCTGCAGACAGCGCTGCGGCGGTAGGGACTCCGTATAAAGCAGACGGCAGCTATGATAAGACGGTGCCGCACATTATTATAAACCAGGTTTATGGCGCAGGGTTGAGTGATGCAACGGATGCTTATGCTACACACGGATTCATTGAGCTTTATAATCCTACAACGACCGATATCAATCTGTCTGGATGGACGCTGCAATATGCGGACCGAGGTACGAGCGCTACGACAGGCCCAACGAATGATTGGGAGACGCTTAACCTGACAGGCGTCATTAAGGCGAATTCGAGCTTCTTGATCGTAGGCAAAGCAACAGGAACAGCGGCAGCGAGCGCTAAGGTGGATCTGACAGGCAAGGCGGATCTGGTGTGGGATCGGTATATCAATAACAAAGGGTTGAAGGTTGCGCTTATTAAAGGAACGGACAAGCTGACCAGCGTGAATCCGTTCGATGTTGACGGCAGCGGCGCGAAGGCGGCTGGCTATGTCGATATGGTAGGTACGGGCAGCAACGACAGCGGCAGTACAATGGATGGCTATGAGACGGCATATCTGAGCGGGTCGACGGAAGGGACATCGAAGAAGAAGGCGATTCGCCGCATCGATCGAATCGATACGGATACGAATAAGACGGACTTCCAACAAATCGATTACAGCGCTGCAAGCACCGTCATTGCTGAGGTGGGACCGCGCAACACCGCCTATGGTCCATGGGGGGTAACGGTGCCGCCGATCAGCATCTCGACGCAATCGCTTCCGACCGCAACAGTTGGCATTCCATACTCGGTGACAATTGCTGCCTCCGGCGGAACAGCGCCATATACGTTCTCCGCTGAAGGCTTGCCGCAAGGGTTGTCCATCAATCCGGCAACAGGCGTGATCGCCGGTACCGTTAGCGCACCTGTTGATGCGGCTGCTGTTACGGTTCACGTATCGGATTCGACAACGCCGGCATTGACGGTCTCGCATTCCTACACGATTAGCGCGGACGCAAGCGCCTATACGGACCAATTCACGGTCAGCCAGATCGGCACCTACTCCGTCGGCAAAACAGATCCTGAAGGCGGCGTAGCGGAGATCGTGAAGTTCAATAAGGATAACGGCAAGTTTTATCTCGTGAACGGCTCGACCGAACCGGCAAGTCTGGAAATCGTCAGCCTGGCTGTTGGAGACGGCAGGAGCCTGAACCATTTGGCGAAGGACACTACCATCAACGTGGAGGAATTATCTGAGCGTGACGGTCATTTCGTATACGGCGATTTGACGAGCATTGATATTAACACGAAGAATAAACGTGTTTACTTATCCGTACAAGAATCGGATCCAACGAAGAATGGCCTCATCCTCGAGCTTGATTATGAGGGCAAACTGATTGCTTCTTATGAAGCGGGCGTACAGCCGGATATGATCAAATCGACGCCAGACGGCAAGCATGTGCTGACGGCCAATGAAGGTGAGCCTCGTGCAGGCGTCGACCCGAAAGGCAGTGTGACGATTCTCGATACGACGACGGGCACGGCAACGAACGCAGAGTTCTCTAACCCAGCGGTTATCGATGATAAGGTTCATATTCGCGGCGCGTCTAATGCGTCGGGAGTCATTACGGGCAGCGGTTCGAAGGAAGATGCGCTCTATGATCTGGAGCCGGAATATATTGCCCTGTCGGGTGACGCGCTGACGGCGTATGTATCGCTGCAGGAGAACAATGCGATCGCAACGCTGGATCTGACAAGCAAGCAGTTCACCGCGGTGAACGGGCTTGGACTGAAGGATCTGAGCCTCCCGCGCAACAGTCTGGATCTTCTGAAGAATGGAGAAATCAAATTCGAGAACGTACCATTCAAAGGCGTATATATGCCTGATGGCATCGCTTCTTATACGGTGAACGGTCAGACCTACGTCGTCAGCGCGAACGAAGGCGATGCAACCGAGTGGCCAGGTCGCACGAACGCAGGCAAAATCTCCAGCGTGAAGAGCGGACTAGATCCTAATTCGGAAGCGGCCAAATTCGTAAGCGGCACAACGGCCTATGACAAAGTCGAAGTCATGACGGATATGGGAACGGACGGCATCTACATGTATGGCGGACGTTCGTTCTCGATCTGGAATGCGAGCACGATGGCGCAGACGTACGACAGCGGCAATGATTTTGAGAAAATTACGGCAGAGCGGATTCCGGACTTCTTCAACTCCGGGCACGACACAACGGAGAAGGATGCCCGCAGCTCCAAGAAAGGTCCCGAGCCGGAAGATGTAAAGGTTGGACAAGTCGGCGAGCGTTCTGTTGCGTTCGTAGGGCTGGAACGTATCGGCGGCGTTATGATGTACGACGTAACGAACCCGGCAGATGCGAAGTTCTTGAACTATACGAATTCGCGTGTCTTTACGCCCAAAGATAACCTGAATACCGATACGGGTCCTGAAGGGATCGAATACATTCCAGCCGAAATCAGCCCAACGGGTCTGCCGCTGCTGCTCGTTGCTTATGAAGTGAGCGGAACGGTTGCCGTGTTCCAGCTGAACGTGTCGAAGCTGTCGCTGGATGCAACAACGCTCAGTCTTACGGCTGGCAGTATGGCGGGCCAATTGACGGCAGCGGTTGTGCCGGCTGCAGGCGGATCGTCGGCAGTAACATGGACGTCGTCCGACCCATCCGTAGCAACGGTCGATAATACGGGCAAAGTAACGCCAATCCAAGCAGGTACTGCTGTCATCAAGGCTGTCAGCGCAGATCAATACGCCGCTGCTGCTGCAACCGTAACAGTCAATGCAGCGTCGACGGGCAGCATTACGCCAGGGACAGGCTCTAATCCGGGTGCCAATGCGGGCGAAGCTAACAATAGCTCTGAAGCAGGCGAAGGCAAGGCTGTGACAACGATAAGCGATGGCACATCGCATACGACGTTCGAGCTGTCTGCAGGTAAAGATGAGAATGGCGATCCGCAGTCTGTGCTGACTGCAGAACTCGTCAATAAAGCTTTGGCTGATCTGAAGGATGCCAAGGCAGACAAGAATGAGCTCGTTATCCAGGCTGAAGTGTCGGAAGGCGGAACGGTCGTACTGAATGCGAATGCAGTTGAGCTGCTGGCTGGCTTGACGGGTATCGAATCGATCATGCTGGAGACGAACCTAGGAACGATTGTGCTGGATGCAGACGCTTGGAAGAGCCTGCTCGCTTCGATTGGTTCCAATGGGAATGGCAGCGTTAAGATCCAACTGACAACGGAAGAGGGTACTGGGGCGCTTGCAGGCAAGCAAGTGGTGCGCGTTCATCTGCTCGTTGGCGGCAAGGAAGTAACTTCGCTGCAAGGCGGCTTGTATATTGGCCTGCCGTACAAGCTGGCGCAAGGGAATAACCCGCTTGCGGTCATTCCATATACGGTATCGTCGAATGGGGCTGCTTCTCCAATTATTCTCGGCATCTATGATGCTGAAACGGGTCAAGTGCTGTTCCGCGTCGATACGCTGCGCAATGGTTTTGCAGCTGATTACAGCGAGAAGACGTTCTCGGATACGAAAAACAACTTCGCGTCAGAAGCGATTACGTATCTCGCGGCACGCGGCGTTATTGGCGGCGTAGGCAATGATCAATTCGCGCCGGCAGCGAACCTGACGCGCGCTGATCTCGTTCTGATGCTGTCGCGTATCGCAGGCGTACAGCCAGGCGCATATACGAGCGCGAGCTTTAACGATGTAGATGCGGATGCTTACTACGCGCAGGCAGTGGAGTGGGCAGCAGATCTCGGCATCGTATCAGGTACCGGCGGCGGCGCATTCCAGCCGAATGCGCCAGTAACGCGCGAACAGCTGGTGACGATGCTCGTTCGATTCCTAGGCACGCTGGGCTATGAGCTTCAGTCGGTTGTGGCGCCTATCGAATTCACCGATGCAGATGCGATTGCTGGATACGCAGTTGACGCGGTTAACGCTGCCCAGCAAGCGGGCTTCATTACGGGCCGCCCAGTCGCTGGCGGCGAAGGCGTTGCCTTCGCGCCGAATGCGCCAGCAACACGTGCAGAGACGGCGAAGCTGCTCGCACTGCTGCTGCTCAGTCTGACGAACGGCCAATAATCGAGAGCTCAATTAAATAGATATGCCATGAGTTAACGAAAGGCGTAGAGCATGGGAGAGAGATCTTCTATCTCCTGCGCCTTTTTTTATTATGAACAAAGAGGGGACAAGCAGGGGAACAATTTCGGAGGATGCTGAGAGCAATTATAAAGCTGATAACGAGATGGTAAGGGCTGGTTATGCAACGGCTGGTGTTATCTCCTTTAACGGTTGTCAGCGATGCTATTACATTAGAAAGTACCGATTAATGTAGAAAGCTAAGAGAATAAGTACTGTCTCATCCGTTAGTATCAATAAAGCCGTGCTTTATGAGAAATAAGCACGGTGGCATCCTTTAGGGAGTCAATCACTAAAGACGCAATGTCGACCAACATGGGTTAGGGAGCCGACCATCGGCGTGCCGTGGGCTAACCTTTCCCTTTCTATAGTGCTCTCATTTATTTTTTTAATAGGGAGCAATAAATCGGGCATTAATTCTATAAAGTCGTATTGACAATATAGATTAATCCCGCGTATACTGGAAACATCAAGGAGGTGCTCGAATGACACACCAACAACCGAAACAATACCGGTCACCGGACGGACTGCCGGTCGACATCGCCATATTCACGATTACATCGCACGCCAAGCAGGGCAATTACCGAATGCTCGCCGATCGCAGACTCGACGTTCTGCTTGTACGGCGAAGCGCATCCTCCGAAGCGTACCCAGGTTATTGGGCGCTGCCAGGCGGATTCTCGAAGGAAGGGGAGACGCTGCTTGAGGCAGCGTACCGCGAGCTGAAAGAAGAGACGAACGTCGATCAGGACGTGATGATCGAGCAGATCAAGACCGTCTACTATCCGGGCCGCGACCCGCGCGGGTGGATGCCTTCCGTTCTCTATTGTACCCTTGTGAAGGAAGCTTATCTGCTGAAGCTTGCCGCCGATACGGATGCCGACGAGGTGAGGCTGTTCCCGCTCGACGAGGCGCTGAAGATGCAGCTGGCGTTCGATCATAATGAATTGCTGCAGGACGCGCTCACTTATGTGCAGACGAAGATGATGACGACGACGATTGCGAAGCAGTTTCTGCCGGAGGAGTTCACGATCCGCGAGCTGTATCAGGTCATCCAGACGGTTGTTCCTTCCTTCGAGGAAGACATCGCGAACTTCAAGCGCAACCTGATGACGACGAAGGCAAGACAAGGGCTGATCCGCGAAGCGGTGACCGAAGGCGGCCAGCCGAAGACGACCGACCGCAATTCGAACCGCCCCGCACAGCTGTATGTGTACACGGACTACGAGCCGCGCATCTCGATTTATAATTCCGGGCTTTTCTAAGCTCGGATATATTTTAGATCATCTATATAGTCGAATTGACTATAAATTAACTGCCGCACGCAGCCGAAATACAATAATATCCAATTAACGGAGGTCATTATTATGTTGAATACACTTCGCAATAATCCGCTGCTTCTGACGGACAGCTATAACCTGTCGCACGCTCGCTTGAAATGCAATATGGACTGGGAAGTCAGCCATCTGTACAACCGGAAGGAAGGCATGATTCTGTATGGTCTGCGCCAGACGGTGACGGAGCTGCTGTCGATCCGAATCACGGAGGCGCATGTGGCAGAGGCTGAGCGCTGCGCGGCAATGCAAGGTCTTACCTTCCCGTCGGAGCTGTTCCTTCGAGTGGTGAACGAGTGCAACGGTTTCGCGCCGATCGCGGTTGAGTCGGTTCCAGAGGGTACGTGGTGCCCGGCGGGTACGCCTTTTGCCCAAGTGTACAATACGGTTGAAGGATTCGGCGAGCTGGTGACATGGTGGGAGGGCATGTTCATGCATGCTTATTTTCCGAGCGGATGCGCGACGGAGGCGTTCCACATGCGCCGTTATTTGGAAGCGAAACAAGAAGAGCATGGCGCGGATGGCGGCTTCCTGTGGCGGATTCACAGCTTCGGTTTCCGCGGACATCGGAGCCTGGAGGATGCGTACTGGGCGGGCACGGCTTGGAACTTGTCGCTGCAAGGAACGGATGATTATCACACGACGCGCCACACACCGCAAGCGGTGATCGGCAGCATCGCGGCGCTGGCGCACAAGGTGACGCAGCAGTATGACGATGAACTGGCATGCTTCATGCACGCGATCGACTCGACGGCTGATGCAGGCGAGAAAATCGTTGCACTGGTGATCGATACGTATGATGCGAACCGCGTTATCGAGCAGTATTTGCCGGAGCTGGGCCGTCATGCGCGTAAGCGGGGCGTACGGATTGTGATGCGTCCGGACAGCGGCGATGTATTGGAGCAGGCGATCGCGATTTATCGGGTGGCGCAAGCGCATGATCTGCTGGATGCCGTCGGCGTCATCATCGGGGAAGGCATGAACTTCGAACAAGTGAAGCGTTACGACGCAAGACTTGAGGCGGAAGGCGTGCCGCTGGCGTTCGTCGCATACGGCGTCGGATCGGGCTTCTACAACCACATCGACCGCGATACGTACGGCTGGGCGATGAAGACGGCATACAGCAACGGCAAGGATCGCATGAAGTTCGCCATGGTAGCGCTGAAGCGGAGCATTCCGGGCCGCGTGAAGCTGGTGCGCATAGACGGTGAGTTGATCGCGGTGGCTCATGACGAGGCTGCAACGGCCGGGGAAGACGTATACGAAACAATCTATAGGCACGACGGAACGGGCGAGCCGCATATGATGGATGCTGGGGCCGTATTCTGGAATGAAGTTCGCGATCGGATTCGAGTGCAAAATCCACAGCAGCAAGCGATCAAATTATCGGCTGCCATTGAGAGGAAAATCGCTGCGCTCGCGGAACAGTATTTATAAATGACGGTTCAAACAAGGAGGCGCTGCCGATGTCGAAGAGCAAGCCTTATCGATTCGGTTTTATTCTAGGACGGTTCCAGCCGCTGCATATCGGACATGAACGAATGATCGAAACGGCGCTGGATGTGTGCGACAAAGTGCTGGTGCTGGTCGGCTCCGCACAGCTTCGCGGAACGGTGCGCAATCCGCTGGATATCGAGCTTCGCGTACGTCTGCTGCGCAAAGTGTACGGCAAACGGATCGAGATCGCGCCGCTTGTAGACTATTCGCATGAAGGCGACCACAGTCATGCGTGGGGACTGTATTTGCTCCATGCAGCGCAGCAATACGGCATTGACCGCCGATTCCCTAAGCTCGACCTCATGATTGCAGGGGATGACGAGGAGCGCGGACAATGGTTCCCGGAGGACGCCATAGCGGGCATTCATCAGCTGGCCGTGCCTCGCGCGGACATTCCGATCAGCGCTACGCTGCTTCGCGAGGCGGTTATCGCAGGTGACGAAGGATACTGGCAAGTATACACGAACCCTGCCTTACACGACGAGTTCGAGACAATCCGAACGGCGCTGCTGGAGATCGACTATTATCGGGAGCGGGCTGAAGAAGAGGCGGCTAGTCTCGAATTGTAATCCGTTAATAGGTAAGCGTGTCGCGCGCAAAAAAAGCGGTCAACCAAATCCCGTGAGGGGAGAGGTTGACCGCTTTGTCGTCCATCCGAATCGATTAATGCTTGCTGCCGGACTTCCACATCGTCTCGATTTCCTCGAGCGATTTGCCTTTCGTCTCTGGAATGACGCGCCATGTGAATACGACCGTAATGACGCCCATCACGCCGTAAATCCAGAACGTCGAAGCGGCGCCGACCGATTCGAGCATCGGCGGGAACGTCTGCGAGACGACATAGTCAGCCGCCCACAACGCCATCGAGGCGATAGCCGTGGCCCGTCCGCGAATATGGTTCGGGAAAATCTCCGCGAGCAGCACCCAGACAACTGGTCCGAGCGAGATTGCGAATGCCGCAACGTAGACGAGCAGCAGGATGAGAACGAGAACACCCGACGTATGCCCGGTATGGAAGGCAAAACCGATAAACAGCAAGCACAACGTCATGAGCGCGGAGCCGATGAGCAGCAGCGCTTTGCGACCGACTCTGTCGATGAGGCGGATCGCAATAATGGTGAACACCACGTTGATCAAGCCGACGAGAATCGTCTGGACGAGCGCGGCGTTCGTGCCGGCGCCTGTTTCTTTGAGAATCTCTGGCGCATAATACAGCACCGCATTAATACCGGTTACCTGCTGCAGCACAGCGATAACGACGCCGACGATAAGTGCGGTACGAAGACCCGGCTTGAACAGCTGGCGCAGCGAGCCGCGCGTTTCCTGTTTGAACGATTCCTTAATGTCGAGCACTTCTTGACGAGCGCCGTTCTCGCCATGAATTTTCACAAGAATATCAAGCGCCTGCTCTGCACGGCCTTGCTTGATGAGCCAACGCGGGCTCTCCGGTACGAGGAACAGCAGGGCCATGAAGATGGCGCCTGGCACAGCGCCTACGCCTAGCATCCAACGCCAAGCAGTCGAGATATCCCAAGCATCATCGCCCATCGAAGCGAAAGCGTTATTGACGAAATACGTCAGGAAGATACCGGTTACCGTTGCGAGCTGGTTGAACGCAACGAGACGTCCGCGGTAGCGCGCCGGCGCGATCTCCGCATTGTACAACGGGCAGAGGGTAGAGGTAATGCCGATACCAAGTCCGCCGATCATGCGGAAAATGATATAGCCCGTAAACGTACTCGGCAAAGCCGAGCCGATCGAACCGATGATGAACAGCAGCGCAGCGACGATCAGCACTTTTTTGCGTCCGAAACGGTCGCTTATCACACCGGATGCGCCGGCGCCAACAATGCAGCCGACGATCAAGCTGGATACCGCCCAGCCGACCTGCACCTCGCTGAGGTCGAATCGATCCTGCATAAAGCCGACCGCGCCGGAGACGACGGCCGTATCGAAGCCGAACAAGAGCCCGCCGAGTGCGGCGATAATCGATGCGAGCATGACGAACTTCATGTTGATCCCGCTGTCATCAGCGGTATGGTTATGTTTCGATTGGGTTGCAATCATAGGGGCAGCCATAAGTCCATGCTCCTTCTCTCGGAATTAATGAATGGACCGCCTGTGCCTATAGCTTAGGAGGCGGCGTCACTCATTATAGCACCGGGATAGCGGAGCAATGGGGTCGATGAACAGCACTATATTGCCCGATTGCCGCACATTTCACTTACGACCGTTCGATTATTGGCTAACGATTCCGAGCGCTATCACTATTTTGTGCTGGCAGCACAAAAATGTCCTCTTCCCACGCGTTTCACCCCTGCGAATCGCTTCCCTTCGAGCTGTTCGTCCGATAGTCCGACGGTGTTACTCCGGTTACTTTCTTGAACACGCGGCTGAAGTAGTTCGGGTCCTTATACCCGACTTCGAAGCAGATTTCCTTCAGGCTAAGCGCCTCCTCGTCAATGAGTTGTTTGGCACGCTTAATGCGCAGCGAGGTGAGGTAATCGATAAACGTCTCCCCGACGTATTGCTTGAACACCTTGCTTAGGTAAAATGAATTCAAATGCACATGGTCCGCGACTTCTTCCAGCGACAGCTCTTCTGTGTAGCGCGATTCGATGTAGCGTCTGGCGCGATCGAGCGCCGATATCGTCTGATGCTCGCGCATTTCGCGGCTGCGCCGCAGGGCGGACAGTACGTATTCGTTCGTCGCCTCGTCCGCATGGGCGTCTTGGCTGTCCGCCGCGCCGACATCGCTGCTTATGGCAGCGGTGCCGCCATCGCGAGCAGGGCTGCTGCGCTGCAGATCGGCGAATAGGCATAGTCCGCCGCCGCTTCCGCAGCAGGAGGATGCGAATACCGCCTCGACATAGGAGCGGCGAAGCCCCTCAATGTCAGCATGCAGCACGCCAACGCCGATAGATGCGGAATGGCCGAGCCGATCGGCGGTCCACTCCGCGAGCCGTTCGCCGATAGTGGCGGCGCTTGTTGCGGGCGCTGAGCCCTGCTTCGAAGCAGGGAAGAACAGCGCCATGTGGCGGTCGATGATCGAGCTGACTAAACATGGACCAAGCGATTTGGCGAACGCACGCACTTCCTCGAACAAGGCGCGCCGCTCCTTCTGATCCGGCGGAAGCTCGGCCCATGCGGCTACAACAGCGAAACCGCCGTCGAGCGGGAATGAGATCCACTCCGCCAGCTGCTCGGCTTCTGCGCCGATGATCTGATCGACCATGAACATGAGGGCCAGCTCGTTCTCCATGATGGGCTCCAGCTCCGAGAGGCGGTCCATCAGCTGCAACCGCTCACTGCGAGCTTGCTTCTCGCTATCAAGCTCTTGGACGAGCCGCTGCAGCAGGGAGGTGATCTGTTCGCGGCCGGCAGGCTTCACGATATATTCCTTCACGCCGATGGCGACCGCTTCTTGCGCATAGGCGAAATAATCGTACGCCGTGACGAGCACCAGCTTCGTGTCGGGCATCCGTTCGCGAATTAGCCTAAGCGCTTCAAGGCCTTGGATGCCGGGCATATGAATGTCCATGAAGATGATATGCGGGCGGTGTTCGTCCGCAAGCTCCAGCGCCCTGCGGCCATTCTCCGCGAATATCATCTGGAATGTATCAGGCATCGCTCGCCGGACGATCCACTCCAGTCCTTCTCGTTCAAGCGCCTCATCATCGGCGATTAACAGCCTATACATCGGCAGCACCCCCTTTCGCAAGTTAGTCGCATCAATCATAAATCTCATGAAGCATAAATCTCATAAAGCATAAATTCCATTAAGCATAAATTCCATTAAGCATCAAAATGCTATTCGGATGCAAGCAGCATCTTAATGATTGACGTCGCTAAATGAGTCGTGCTTGTTGGCCATGGGGAGCGTGACGGTAAGGCGCGTGCCTTGTCCCGGCGCACTCTCAATGGCAATCACATCACGTTGTTTGAAGTGCAACGCCAGCCTGCGAAATACGTTGCGCATGCCGAGCCCGGCGGACTGGGGAAGCTTCGCGTTCGTGGATGCGGCACCTCCCGTTACAGCAGGCGGCGCATCGTCGGAAGCGGCATCCAGGAGCCGCTGCCGTACCTGTTCCGTCATGCCTTTGCCATTGTCCGCAACGGTAATGACAACGGTATGGTCATCCGGCAAGAACGCGATCGACAGGGAGATGACGGCGCCGAGCTCCATCTCTTCCACGCCATGAACGAAGGCGTTCTCGACGATCGGCTGCAGCGTAAGCGGCGGCAGCATCGTCGTAAGAGCCCGTTCATCGATATGCCGCTCGAACTTGATTCGGTCGCGGAACCTTGCTTGCTGGATGGTCATATAAGCATCGACATGGGCCAGCTCCTCGCGGAGCGTGACAGGCCGATCGAGACTTTGCAGGTTATAACGAAGCAGGGAGGACATGGAGACGATCAGATCGCTTGTCCGTTCCGCTCCTTCAATCAGTGCGAGCTTGGCTAATGCATTAAGCGAGTTGAACAGAAAATGCGGCCGAATCTGGCTCTGCAGCGAGCGCAGCTCCAATTCACCCAGCAGCCGCTGCTGCTCGCTGCGTTCGCGCTCAAGCCGCGCGATCTCGCGAAGCCCGCCCAGCATGCCTCGGAACGCCTCGGCCATCATGCCGAGCTCATCCCGGCTGGTCAGCTGCGGCGGCTCGGCGGCGAGTTCTCCTCGTGCGATCCTGCCGGCCGATTCGACGAGCATGTCGATCGGCCGGGTAATGCTGCGGGAGATCCATAGCGCGAGCAGGGCGGCGAGTACGGTTTCGATGATGAGCACGGCTGCGCCGAGCCGAAGAAGCCGGATATTCTCGCGCTGAATGCGGTGGAATACAGGCTGATCGGCTTCCAGCTCCGCATCGACCAGCTGGCTGCCTTCCTCGTAGATGAAGCCGGCCGTATCCTCTGCTTTCTCATACAACGCGAGCGCTTCAGCCGGCGTGGAAGATGCGCTTGCGGCCTGTGCCTGATCGAGCAGCGTACCGAGCATTTGAGCGTAGCCGATGGAAGCGGAAGAGGTGGATAGGCTGGACCCGTCTGCAAGCAGTTGAGCCTGAATCCCTCGAAGCTCGCTCTCCAGCTGATGCAGATGCGCCTCTGATGCATCCGTCGGGTCGTCCCGATTGCTGTATAACGATTGAAGCAGCAGGCCGGACGTCTGCGCAGCCTGCTTGTACAGCAGCATCCGCGCCATCATGCCGTCATAGCTCCGCTGTACGACGTTCGTGCTTCGGAAGAGCAGAAGCGTAATCGATCCGACCAGAAGGACGAGCAGCGGAATGAACAGCAGCAGCTTCGTACGGATCGTCATGGACAGCTTCCTTGCAAGCCGAGCTTTGATCTGGTGATGACGATCGTCTCGGTCAGAATGTTCGCCGGCTTCCGATCGGCGGGGGTTAGTCCGCGCAGCAGCTTAACCGCTTCGTAACCCATCTCATAAGGCTTCTGCACAACCGTGGCGGCAACGGTACATTGCGTAATCGCATCACGAGTGCCCGGCAGAAGGTCGAAGGCGTAAAGGGCAGGCGGCTGCCTAGTGGCCTCGGGTGAAGATTCAGCGGCCGATGCAGCACCAGATACAGCAGATCCAACAGCAGATATCTGTTCTTCGTTATGATTGTTGCCGACGTATCGTACCTCGTCCGCTCCGCCAACAGCCGACTCTGCTGTCATCCGCCGAACCGCTTCCGCCATGCCGGGTCCATCAAGAGCGCTTAAGCCGACGATGGCGCGGATCTCGGGATGCTGCTGCATAAGCTCGGTCGTCTGCTCCACGGCACGCAGCCGGGAATTGCTCGTCGTGCGGGTGTCGACTATGCGCAGCTGCGGATATTGCGCAATCGCATCCCGGAAGCCTTGCAGCCGCAGTTTCTGGTTAATGGCGCTGCTGCCCATCAGCACGCCGATATGGCCCGTGCCGCCTGTATCGGCCGCGACCTTCTCGCCGAGCTGACGGCCTGCCTTGCGGCTGTCGCTCCCGACATAAGCAAGGCGCTTGCTGCCCTGCTCGTCGGCATCGATCGTCACGATGGTGATGCCGAGGTTGTAGGCTTCGTCGATCAGCGCGCGATAGTTCGGGTCGTTCAGTCCTTGCACGATGATGGCGTAAGGCTTCGACGTAATGATTTTGGCAAGCAGCCGCAGTTGTTCTTCCGGATTAATTCGCGTTGGACCGATATAGGAGAGCGACAGCTCGAACGTCGCTGCTGCAGACTGAGCGCCCTGCTCGATCTCGCGCCAGAACGGATTGTCGGTCTCTTGCGCGATCAGCACGACGCGAGGCTGCTGAACCTGCTCGGCAGATGGCGAGATTACCAGCGATTGAGTCAGCTGCTGGACGCGGAAGACGGACGTGAAGAAGAGGACCAGAAGAACGGCGAATAGAGCAATGAGAACAAGGGATATCCATGTAGTGATTCGTGTAGACATAGCAGCTCCTTCGACCATTAGATGCATCCTATAGCGTGTGTCAAATCGCAGGAAACAATTACACATATACGTAAATCGGCCCGTTATAATACGATGGTTTCATTCTTAAATAGAGGCAGGGATTACGAATCACAATGAAGTGGCTGCGTACGGTATTAATTGTTGCACTTATTGCTGGCTTATGGCCTCAGACGACCCATGCGGAAGGAAGCGACTTGTCCGTCATGTTCGACGGGGCCGTTATTCTGATGACCGGATCGCCTAATGCGGTTGCCGACTCGTCGGATGTCATTATTGATGAGGACAATTACGGTGTTGTTCCTTATACGAAGAACGGCCGGACGCTCGTTCCGCTCCGGTTCATCGCGGAGAGCCTTGGCATTCGCGTAGGCTGGGATGCTGCGACTTCGACATCGATTCTGCAGAGCGGGACGAAGGATGTTCGAATCAAGGCAGGCAGCAAGACTATGACCGTGAATGGCAAGTCGGTGGCGCTGGAAGCGCCTGCGGAGAATACGCAGTCCCGCTTGTTCGTGCCGCTGCGTGCGATTGGCGAGTCTTTCGGGCAGTATGTATTTTACGATAGAGGCGTCATTGTTGTCAGCAAGAAATCGGTTCTGAACGCCGTGAAGGATCGAGAAACGATCGATTACTTGGCATTCATGCTGAAGCCGTTCGCGAAGGACCCGTACACGGGGAAGACGCTGTCGACGGAGAAGCTTTCCTTGATGGAGCAGAGCGTCGTCATCCTGGGATCGTTCGACAAATACGGCGAGCCGCTTGGCTTCGGCAGCGCGTTCGCAGTCGGTCCAGGCTTATTCTTGACCAACTTCCATGTGGTGAACGAAGCGAGCAGCTATGTCATTGCGACCGGGCAGGACCGGTATTATGACGTGGAAGGCGTTGTGGCCGCATCGGAGGAATATGACCTGGCGCTCGTGAAGACGGCGATTCGGACGAATGTGCCGACGATGCATCTCGGTACGTGGCAGGGGCTGGTGAAGGGGCAGCAGGTTTTCGCGATCGGCAATCCGGAAGGTTTGCAGAATACGGTGTCCACCGGTATCGTCAGCGCGCTGCGTACGATCGAAGGCATGAAGCTCATTCAGATGACGGCGCCGATTACGTTCGGCAGCTCCGGCGGACCGCTGCTGAATATGAAGGGCGAAGTTGTCGGCATCAATACGATGGGCAGCGATGACGGCAGCCTGAACTTCGCAGTGCCGATCGACTATGCGAAGAGCTGGATCGCGACTTATACGAAGAAGGCATTCCATGCGGTTCAGGTGCTGGATCAGCAACGTTTTGCAGAGACGTATGAGGATGAAGAGGATGACGCTAGTGCGGGGATCGGAAGCGGCCCAGGTACCGGCACAGGTACGGGGACAGGAACTGGAACTGGAATTGGTTCTGGTACGGGAACTGGAACGGGAACCGGAACTGGCGGCGGCAGTCAGTCGCATGTCGATCCGCTTATTGCAGGTGAACCCGCAGCGATGGGGACGTCGTCGATCATGGAGCCGAATGTTCATCTTCTCGACGGTTTACAAGCTTCTATGACGGCGCTGGATCCTCAGCAGCCGATTGCCTATGTGGCGGACGATAAGTCATCATCGATTCTTGCTTACAACTATTCGACAGGCCGATATACGGCGTCATCGCCGCAGTTCGCACGGCTGGTGCGCGGCCTTTATTACGCAGACGGAGAACTGTATGCGATCTTCAGCGATGCGGAGTACAGTCCGTATCGATTCGAGGATGAAGGGCAGCAAGGCGGCGATATTGCGGTATTGGACCCTGTCACGCTGCAAGTGAAGGACCAGTGGCGCACGGATATTGATCCGTACGATATCGTCGTTACGAAGGGCCATATTTATATGGCCTCGGGCTCCGGTCAATGGACGTACCTGAACGGCTATGACCGTGCGACTCATGAGTTGATTACACAAAAGTCGATTCGCAACGCCAGTCCGATTGAGCTTCATCCTTCGGGCACGATGATCTATGCGGTTACGACCGATACTTCGCCCCGCGATGTGTCGGTCTATCGGATTAATGCTGCGACAGGCGTGATCGAAGACAACTATGATTCACCTTACCATGGCGACTACCCGTTATCGACGGTGATCGGCATTACACCTGGCGGCGACTATTTGTTGAATGGATCGGGTACGGTACTGACGGCTTCGAATCGGAAGGATTCGAATATGCAGTATGATGGTGCGATCGGGACGTTCGATCTGATCACGGGCAGCGCAGCCAGCGGCAAAATCTACACCGGAACCTCGAAGCAAACATCCGTCCAGGAATATGCTTCAGGATCGTTAATCAAGCAGCGTTCGCTAGCAACGAAGGGGACGCTCGTCGCCTTGCTTGGCGTCGATGCGAATGGCTCGTTGATTGCGATGACCAAGGTGCAGGCGCCCAAATCGCTTGTGCCAACCTATGCGATAGAGCGGATTCAACTATCCTAGCGAGCTTGTCATCTTGTTCATTCTAATCGGCCTGTAGAAGTGTGCGAATTGCGCTTCTGCAGGCTTTTTGCATAAGGGGAACGGAGAACGGTTGCGTCATAGCCATAATTTGGATTGTGTGCTACGATCAAGTTATTGGACATATAGGAGAAAGGAAATGGGACGTGGAGCATATACCAGAACGTTCGGAGAATGAGTTTGCATTCACACCTATTGAATACACGGATCGGTGGAAAGCGGCAGGCGAGGAACCTGATGCGGAGAGCATCGTATCGCGGTACAGCGAGTCCGTGTTTCTGAGAAGGTTCGGGGCTTATCTGATTGATTATTTGATTGTTGCCATGTTATTGGCCGGAGCGATGTTTCCGATGATTATGCCAGAGGCTATGCAGGATGATTGGGTGCCTAATCCGTTGCCGATCTTGGGTGTTTCTCTTGCTGTATTATTTGGTTATTTTGCAATACTGGAATCGATTAGCGGGTTTACGATTGGCAAATGGGTGCTGCGTATTCGCGTCGTGGGGCATGACCGCTCCGTTCCTGGTATCGGCAAGCTATTCGTTCGCAACATCATCAAGCTGGTTGAGTTGAGCTTCTTCATGTTGTGCGGGATCGTGTCCACGATTCTAATTCTCGTAACGAGGAAGAAGCAGCGGCTTGGCGATATGGCAGCGGGTACTTTCGTGCTTAAAGTACAGGACGCAAGGCAGCCTAGCAGAGGTCGTCTTGTTGTGACTTACCTTTCGTTCGCTGCCGTAACAGCTGCTGCCGTCATCATGTTGATCATTGGCATCGGCACGTTAGTGAAAGAGCCTGGTCATTATAAGACGGCGGATGGGCAGTATGAAATTCAGGCACCTATGAGCTGGAGCGCTGCGGCGGATGATTATGAAGGTGAGTTGTTCATTAGCAATCTGCTCGGCGACGAGCTGGTGCTCATCGGATCCGATGATGAATATACGCTCGATGGCCGGGTGACGCTCGAGGAGTACAACGACATTATTGCGGATTGGCTTCCTGGTGCGCTGGAGGTTGAACACGATGGTGGAGCGTCCGAGAAAATCAGCTTGAACGGATTGCCGGCCTACCGATTCACGATGAACGGCTATGGAGATGGCGAACGGCAGGCTTACAATGTAACGGTGACGGGCAATGAGGACAAATATTATTTCATCGTCGCATGGATATCCGAGACGGACAATGCCAATTGGACAATCGAGGATTTCCGGATTCGCTGGCAGGACAAGCTGGATCATCTTGATGGGATCGTCGGATCGTTCAAGTCGGTGCGAGGCGTAGTAAGTCTATAGGATGGTACAAAATTTACGCATATCATAAAATGCCCTAACCCGGGACGGGTTAGGGCATTTTATATACAAACTCTCTCGGCCTACAGCAGTCCCGCGTGCTTCAGACCTTGGCGAATGCCGCCTTCGTCTACGTGAGCCGTCACGTAGTCAGCGTGCGGGATGAGCTCAGGGTGCGAGTTGCCCATTGCGACGCCGAGACCGACAGCCGCGAGCATTTCTTTATCGTTCAAGCCGTCGCCGAACGCTACCGCTTCTTCCACTGCGATGTCGAGGTGACGCAGCATGGCATCAATGCCGAGCGCCTTGGAGCCGTCATCAGGCAGCACGTCCATGGCGTTCTTGTGCCAGCGAACGAGGCGAAGACCTGGCAGCGCGTCGGCGTAGAGCTCTTCCTCATGCGCTTCGCAGTGGAGGAACGCTTGATAAATGCTCTCTTTGCGCCAGAAGTCAGGATCATGTCCCGGCGGCGTAATGCGTAACGAGTTAACGGACGTCATCATATTCACGTTATCCGGCGTATTGGCATAGTAGGCTTCGCCGCCCTCGAACACGAGCGGGTGGTTGTTCTTGCCTGCGTGCTCGACAAGTGCCTCAAGACATTCGCGTGCAATCGGGCGCTCGAACAGAACGCGGCCTTCGTGAACCACGTATGCGCCGTTCAGGCTTACATACGATTCGATCCCGAGCTTCTCGAGGATCGGCTTGAAGAAGTACGGTGCGCGGCCCGTTGCGATAACGGGAATAACGTCCGTCTGCTTCAGTTCGCGGATGGCGTCAATCGTGTCCTGCGGAATTTGCTTCTCTTCGTTAACGAGCGTACCGTCAATATCGAAAAAAACGATTTTATAGCTCATGTTGTCCGTCTCCTATCCTATTATCTCTATTTAATTCCGAACTCATATACGGCCTATCATACTATGGATGGACGCTCTGCGTCGAGACATGAGGCGGATATTGGAAGCATAAGCGGCGCGCGCCAAGGATAACCTAATGGTTGGAAAAGGAGGCGACTTTCGATGTGCATTATCCACAGTGGCGACACGAGCCAATTCGTTAACGCAATTAACGAGCAGCAGTACAGGCAGCGGAAGAACAAGGAACGCTTCGGCAAAGGCAAACCAAGCCAGAAGCTGCAAACGAAGCAGCATACGAACAATCCATAACAGCGAATACTTAGGTCGTTAAATAAGCAAGTCACATGCAAACAAGCCGTCCCGAGCGCGCCGCAGCCGCTTCTTCGGGGAGGCTTTTTTTTTGCTGCATAAGAATTTATAAGTTTTCAAGTCTCTCTAATGGCCTCGATAGAGGTTTTCTCGCTATGCGATTAGGACAAGATTCCTGCATTCATAGGGCAAGGAGGTGTGCTATAACTATAAGTACGACAATTGAACCCGCAGTTGGAAAGGTGCGAGCGCGATGACATTGAAGCTTGGCAGGCTGGGACAGCCTCGAAATCCGTTCCGGACAGGCGGCTTCGGACCCCGCCAACGGGACAAACGATCGCTCAGGCGGACGCTCGTTTTCTATGTCCTGATCGGCAGCCTGCTGCCGCTGGCGCTGCTCGGCGTCATGACGTACAGCCTGATCTACAACGTGATGACGAACAAGGTGCAGACCGGTATCGAGGCGACGCTGAAGCAGGAGGCGGCGAGTCTTGAGAATACGATTAATAATCTTGATTTTGCTTCCAAACAGTTCGCGCTGGACGGCGGCGTGGTCGATGAGGTGGCGGCGTTCCTCCAAGAGCCTGAAGTGTATAAGAAGCTGCAGATCATGACCCGTATCAACGAGAAGATTAACCTTGTTAACTTCACGAATCCGTATCTCGGTGTAACCGCTTACATTATGCCGAGTGCACCAGATCCGATCTTGTTCACGAACTTGAATCTGTACAGCGACGTTAACTTGGATAAGCTGCCGCCGTTCACGACGTACAACGGAGGCACTTACTACGGCCCGCACCGCACGCTCTACAGCGCCAGCGATAATACGGTGTTCTCGGTCGTCCGCAAGGTGCGCATGGACGATGACAGCGAGGTCTATGTGTACCTGGAGACGAACTATAATCAGTTTCGCAAAATTTTAAATACGGAGTCCTACGGCATCAAAGTATCGCACTTGCTCATCAATCGCGACGGTCAAGCCACGTATATCGATCTGGACGATAAGCCGGAGCTCGGCCTGAATGCGAAGTGGAAGAGCGGGCAGCCGTTATCGGATACCTACAAGGGCTATCGGGATTTCCGCTACACGAGCACGCAGGGCTGGCAGCTCGTAACGCTTGTGAAGAATTCGGCGTTCAACAGCGAGATCAATGTCTGGTTCGTTCAGCTGGCGCTGCTGGCATTCGCGACGCTCGGGTTCGCCGTGCTGCTGGCGCTGCTCATCTGGCGGTGGATTTATCGGCCGCTCAACAAGGTGAATCAGCAGATTGTGCGAATGTCGGACAATCGGACGACGCCGGTATCGTTCACGAATGTAGAGGAATTCGATTTGCTGCTGACGAGCTTCAAGGAGATGAAGACGCGTATTAACGATCTGATTGATGAGGTGGAGCACAAGGAGAAGGAGAAGAGCCGAATCGAGATCGAGAAGCTGTTGAGCCAAATCAATCCGCATTTTCTGCACAATACGCTTAATACGGTGCAGTGGCTGGCGCGGATGAACGGCCAGAAGGAGATCGACCGGCTCGTCACGCTGCTCGTGAAGGTGCTCCAGTACAACCTTGGGAAGCAAAGCCTCATTGTAACGATGCGCGAAGAGATTGAGGCTGTACAAAATTACATGGAGCTGCAGCGCATCCGCTACGATTACGAATTCGAGTTCAGCCTGGAGCTGGACGAAGCGGCGATGGCGGCCGCAGTGCCGCGCTTTCTGCTGCAGCCGCTCGTCGAGAACGCGATTTACCACGGGGCAAGCGAGTCGAACGGGAAGGTGACCGTTTCGGTTCGAACGGCTGCCGGAGATCGACTGATGCTCGTCGTCGAGGATAATGGCGAGGGCATCAGCGAGGAGAAGGCGAAACAGCTGCTGGAGGAAGACCCAGAAGGCCGCAGACAGGGGCTCGGCATAGGACTGTCTTATGTGAACCGGATGCTGAAGCGGTTCTACGGGGAGCGGGCAACGATGCAGATCGGAAGCAAGGCCGGTCAAGGCACCGTCATCGCCATTACGATTCCGAGAAGGACGGAGGAGGAATTCCATGATTAGAGCACTGGTCGTAGACGATGAGAAGCTTGTGCGCAAAGGGTTCATCTCGATCATCGATTGGGCATCGCACGGCATCGTTGTCGTCGGCGAGGCGAGCGATGGCGCCGCAGCTTTGGAATGGATGAACGGCAATGAGGTCGATTTGTTGTTCACGGATCTTACGATGCCGAGGATGGACGGCTTCGAGCTGATCCGCCAGGTGCGCCAGCAGTTTCCGCAGACGCAGTCGGTCGTGCTGACCTGCCATCATGAGTTCGACTACGTGCAGGAGGCGATGCGCCTTGGCGCCATCGATTATATCGTGAAGACATTGCTTGAGGTGGACAGCAGCGATACGGTCATCCGTCGAATCGTGGAGCGCTGCCGCTGGGAACGGGGGAAAATGGCCGGCGCAGCCGAGCTGTCCTCCAGACAGGCTGCTGTGCCATCTGCTGGACAAGTCATCGCCTTCATCCCGCGCGAACGCGGTGCCGCCGACAGCGGCGAGCTGTTCCGACTGCCGCTCGCCAAGGGCAGCCGGCTCATTCAACTGGCGGCTGGCGCATGGCTGACGCAGCCGGCCTCGCCGTATACGGCGGCCGAGCTCGAACGGGAGCTGGGCGATCGACTGCTTGGCAGCTGGCGGCCGGTGCTCATGACCGGTTTCGAGCCGTGCACCGTCGAGGAGGCGGGCCGCCTCGTCGAACGCTCGTCGCTGCTCAGCCGATTGTTCTATGCGCCTGAACAGCCGGGCGCGATCTCGCTCGCAATCGGAGATTTGAAGCCGCAGCATGCGCAGAGCGGATTGGATGGGAAGCAGCAAGCTGACGCCATCCCAATGGTTCCCGAGCACTGGCACGCGCTGCGATGGACGCTTCATACCGATGAATGGAAGGCGATGCTGACTGACGCAGAGCATTTGATGGTGCAGCCCGAAGCATGGCATGCGTTCGCGAGCCGGCTGTGCGCCGACTGGTCCGGCCTGCTGTTCACAGCGGACGAGAGCAAGCGGCTGATGGAGGAGCGCGATCGGAATCGGACGTGGCGGGACTGGCGCGATTGGCTGGGCCGCGCGTCATCGCTCGTTCGCAGTCGGATGGACGAGCTGGCGCTGTCGCGCGAAGTGATGGGCTGCTTAATCGGAGCGGTCATCTACATGCGGCAGCGCGCCGGGGACAAAATCAACCAGTCCGACGTCGCGATGCATG
Source organism: Paenibacillus sp. CCS19 (assembly GCF_033239625.1). Taxonomy (NCBI): domain Bacteria; kingdom Bacillati; phylum Bacillota; class Bacilli; order Caryophanales; family Paenibacillaceae; genus Paenibacillus; species Paenibacillus sp. CCS19. The sequence continues at coordinate 6,261 of NZ_BTCK01000048.1, read as the reverse complement.
TCTCGATGAGCCGGAGCTACTTCAGCCAGTGCTTCGCGAAGCTGGCAGGCGCTTCGTTCGGCGATACGCTGCGGACGTTGCGGATCGATCTCGCCAAGCGGCTGCTCCGGGAATCGGATGCGCCTGTGTATGAGATCGCGGAGCGGGCAGGGTTCGAGGACGACAAATATTTCAGCCGCGTCTTTCGCGAGCGCGTTGGCTTGCTGCCGTCGGAATACCGCACGGCTAATCGTTAGATAAGGAGGGAGCTGCTCCACGCATTGATTTGGATAATAACGGTAACGTTTTCGATTAGCGGATGGCTTGCCTGCTTGGTTCGAAATCGGTTTGCGAAGTCAGCTTGACCGGCCGTGGCGCGCATCAACCACGGCGCCATGGTGAGAAAATCGTTCAGCAAGGTAGGAATTTGGTTCACAAACCTCAGACGGGCGAGCGTGAACGGAAGGCAGCTTTCAATCCCGCTCCGTCTCGCTCCTTCGCTACAATGAAAACGTAAACATTAACAACGAATCGCAAGGGGGACTATGGTGATGGCAAACTACAGAACATCCAAATGGATGGCAGCACCTATCGCTTTGGCAGTATTGCTTAGTGCTTGTGGCAGCGGCGGCGACAGCGACGCCGGAGACAGCGGCAAGAGCTCGACGTCATCGGATGCCGGAGACAAAGGCGCGACGTCGACTCCATCCGATGCGAAAGGCGACGCGCTTGCTTATGAGAAGTACAGCGAGCCCGTATCGATCAGCGTCGGCTTCAAGGTTCCGGACGACAAGCTGGGCGCAGGCGACACCAACGACAACAACCCTGTCTCGCGTTACTTAGAGAGCATTTCGAATATTAAAGTGACGCACGCTTGGGAAGCGAAGGGCGACGATGCTTTCAAGCAGAAGGTGAACCTCGCGATCGCGAGTAACGACCTGCCGGATGCAATGGTCGTCGACCGCAACCAGCTGCGCAAGCTGATCGACAACGACATGGTCGAGGATTTGACCGATGCGTATGCGAAGTATGGCTCCGAGCTCGTAAGAGCAATGTACGACTCGACCAATGGTCTCGCACTAGCAGATGCGACCGTGGACGGCAAGCTGTACGGCCTGCCGAACGTGGCGATCGAAGCGGATGCGCCGTCGCTGCTCTGGATTCGCCAAGACTGGCTCGACAAGCTGAACCTGCAGGCGCCGAAGACGGTGGATGAGCTTGCGGCGGTGGCGAAGGCGTTCATCGAGCAGGACCCGGACGGCAACGGCAAGCCGGATACGCTCGGTCTGACGGGCGACAAGCAAGTCGTTTATGGGCAAAAGCCGAGTCCGAACGGATTTGATTCCATCTTCGGCGCGTATCATGCGTTCCCTAAGAACTGGATCAAGGACAAGGACGGCAACGTCGTCTACGGTTCGATTACGCCGGAGAACAAGGAAGCGCTGGCGAAGCTGGCGGACATGTACAAGGCTGGCCTGATCGACCCGCAGTTCGCGCTGTACAAGGAGACGCAGGAGCCGATCGTCGCGAACAAGACGGGCATGTTCTTCGGCCCTTGGTGGATGCCGTATTGGCCGCTTGCTGACGCGGTAACGAACGATACCAAAGCAGAGTGGAAAGCTTATGCGGCTCCGCTCGACAAGGACGGCAAGTTCGTGACGCACATGGCTCCTGTTACGGACCGCTATCTCGTCGTACGCAAAGGCTATAAGAATCCTGAAGCAGCGGTCAAGCTGCTGAACATGTTCACTCGCATCGAGCGTCGTCAAGATCCGAACAAGGATGAAGTGAAGAAGCTCGACGATTATGCAACGACGAACACGGTGCAGAACCGCAACTACTATCCGTTCGACCTGCTGCTCGACTACTCCGACGCGGTTGTGAAGCGTAACAAAGACATTCAAGCGGCGCTTAAGGGCGAACTCGATCCGGCTACGTTCGATCCGGATACGAAGCAGGTATATGACTACACGGTCATCGAGAAGGAGAATCCGAAGAAGAACATGGACGCGTGGAAGCCGGCCAAAGCGTATGAGCTCGGCGGCGGCGTGCTGGCTAACACGGACATGGAGAAGGTATACAGCTTGTTCTATGGCACGACGAAGACGATGGAGACGAAGTGGACGTCGCTGCAGAAGCTGGAGAACGAAACGTTCCTGAAGATCATCGTAGGCGACCTGCCGATCGATGCATTCGATTCGTTCGTGAGCGACTGGAAGAAGCTCGGCGGCGACCAGATTACGAAAGAAGTGTCCGATCTGACAGCAGGGAACTAATGAGCTAGGTTTGGGATATGGAGATTCGCTGATCGGAGGCTTCGGCGTTCGCCGGGGCCTCGGATGGCGTCTTGTTTGCGGCCGGAGCGGCCGTGTGATTCCTATTAAACAGTAAAGCGGTGAGAACCGATGTTGTGGAGAAAACGCGCGTTTCATTATCATCTGATGGTATGGCCGGGCATCGTGTTCCTGATTCTGTTCAGCATCGTTCCGATGTTCTACTCGATGATGGCATTCCAAGATTTCCGTCCGCGGCGCGGCATTACCGGCTCGGAGTGGGTAGGGTTCGAGAACTTCAAGTACATGTTCGAGCTGCCGGACAGCCGAACGATTTTCTTCAATACGATATTCCTTGCGCTTATGAAAATCATTGCCAACCTCATCGTGCCGCTCGTGTTTGCGCTTCTGCTTAACGAGGTGAGGGTACGGTTCATGCGGAGATGGATCCAGACGATCGTCTATCTGCCGCACTTCCTGTCCTGGGTGCTGCTCGCAACGGTCTTCTTCGATGTATTCTCGCTGGATGGCATCATGAATAAATTGTTCGGACTGTTCGGCGTTGATCCGATTCTATTCTATCAGAGCAACAAGTGGTTCCCGGCCATTATTATCGGCACGGACGTGTGGAAGGAGTTCGGCTTCGGCGCAATCGTCTATCTGGCGGCGCTGACCGGCATTAATCCCGTGCTCTACGAGGCGGCGGAGATCGATGGCGCTTCCCGGTTCCGTCAGTTGATCCACGTTACGATTCCGGGCGTGAAGACGACCGTCATTCTGCTGGCGACGCTGGCGCTCGGCAACGTGATGAATGCGAACTTCGACCAAATCTTCAACATGTACAACCCGCTCGTCTACCAATCGACCGACATTATCGACACGTACGTGTATCGCGTCGGCTTGAACGATCTGCAGTACAGCTTGGCTACCGCGGTCGGACTGCTGAAGTCTGTCGTCAGCTTCGTCCTCGTGACGGTGTCGTACGTGCTGGCTTCGCGGTTCGCGAACTATCGGATTTTCTAAGGCGACGAGGTGACCTCCATGGTAGGAAGAAATAATATTCAGAATCGGATCATCGACCAATCGATCATCGCGGTGCTCGTCATCGTTACGCTGGTGTGTCTCATTCCGCTGTTGCATACGGTGGCGGTGTCGTTCAGCGATAAGTCGGCGGCCGACGCGGGCCGCGTGCTGCTGACGCCGATCAAGCCGACGGTCGCCAGCTATACGAAGGTGCTCGACGATTCGCAATTTTTCACATCGTTCTACATCTCGATCAAGCGCGTTCTGCTTGGCGGGCTGCTGAACTTCGTTATTACGGTCATGATGGCTTACGCGTTGTCCAAGGATTCCAAGCAGTTCCCGCTTCGCAACGTGTATATGTGGTTTCTCGTCTTCACGATGATGTTCAGCGGCGGTATCGTGCCCTGGTTCATGACGGTCAAATCATACGGCTTGCTCGATTCCATGTGGGCGCTTGTGCTGCCGCATGCGGTGCAGACGTTCAACGTTATCCTGCTCATGAACTTCTTCCGCAATCTGCCGAAGGAGCTGTCCGAAGCGGCGGAGATCGATGGGGCCGGGCCGTGGTACACGATGGTCCGCCTGTATGTGCCGCTGTCGCTGCCGGCGATCGCCACCGTGACGCTGTTCAGCATCGTCTTTCACTGGAACTCGTTCTTCGACGGGCTCATCCTGATGAACCATCAGGAGCATTACCCGCTGCAGACGTACATTCAGACGCTCGTTGCCCAGCTCAGTGCGCAGGCGATGACTGCTATGACGCCGGAGCAGCTCGCGGAAGCGATGGCCGTCTCGAACCGAACGTTCGGCGCGGCGAAGATCATCGTCTCGATGATTCCTATCCTCATCATCTACCCGTTCCTCCAACGCTTCTTCATCCACGGCATTACGCTGGGGTCGGTGAAGGAGTAGGGGGATAGTTATCTGGATAAGCACAAGCCCCGATTCGCGCAATGCGGATCGGGGCTTGTGCTTATTCAGGACAGGTCATGTGGCGGAAACAAGTCGAGCGTCGTTCTAATGAACAATTTGACCGCGTGGGACGACTCGTCGATGGATGGAATCGCAAGTCGAATATCCCGATAAGCACTCGGTTCAAGCTCGCGCTTTACGAGCCCCGGCGGGAGCGAATTCAATGCGAGCTCAGACAGAATGGGGAAGCCAAGCCCCTCTTTGGCCATGTGAAGAGCCATATTGACGCTCTGGACGATATATTTGGACTGCATATGAACTTTCGCTCGTTCGAATAAGTCCATGATCGGCGGCTCGTATCCGGCTTTGCACGTAATTAACGGCTCCGACGACAACCGACCGACTTCGATGATCGGCAGGCTGCTCAGCGGATGATCCTCCCGCAGCACCGCGAACATTTTCTCTCGATAAAGTGGAATGATGTCCCAATCGCCATCCGGCGGAATGAGGAATGCGACGTCGATCATTCTCGTCTCCAGCCAGCCTCTAAGCTCGTCGATGTTGCCTTCATGAAGCTCGAACTTGATGCCTGGATGCAGCTTGGCAATAACGCTAATAATGCGGGGCAGGAAATGGGCTGCTGCCACGGGAAAGGCACCGACACGAATCGTGCCGACTTGAAGCCCTTTCTCGTCCGCAATGACTTGATCGACCTTAGCGAACGTGCCGAGAATCTCGCGGAACAACACAACGATTCGTTTGCCTGCGTCAGTCAATTGCACGCCGCTGCGGCGGTCGCGAAGCAGCAGAGGGATATCAAGCTCCGACTCCAGCGAGGAGATCGCGCGGCTGACAGAAGGCTGCGTCATATTCAGCTCGAGACCTGCCTTCGTGAAGCTTCCCGTCTCCGCGATCTTAACAAACAGTTTGATCTGCGTGTATGTCATAACGTTAATGTTATGCCTCCTATAAGAAACATTCATTTTCATCATGTTTCAAAATAGTGTATCATTCGGATGAACCTTCTAACAAGGAGTGAGTCGTATGTCGGACACATCATTATCTCGCAAACAGACGTTATTTTATTTGGCCTTCTTAATCCTGATGTGGGGCGTCAACTGGCCCTTGTCCAAATATGCGCTCGAATTTACGCCGCCGCTTCTATTCGCGGGACTTCGCACACTGATAGGGGGAGCGATGCTGATCGTCATTGCGCTGCCGCGCTGGAAGCAGCTTCGGCTTCGCGAGACGTGGCTGTATTATGTGTTCTCCGCTTTTCTCAGCATCGTATTCTATTACGGCTTCCAGACGGTCGGCCTGCAATACATGCCAGCGGGTCTGTTCTCGGCAATCGTGTTCCTGCAGCCTGTATTGCTTGGACTGTTCGCTTGGATGTGGCTCGGAGAGAAGATGCATGCTCGCAAAATGGTCGGACTGCTGCTCGGCTTCGGCGGAGTCGCAGCGATGAGCATCGGCGGATTGGAGGGAGGCATCTCTGTTCTTGGCATAGTGCTTGCCTTGGCATCCGCTCTCAGCTGGGCGCTCGGAACGGTGTACATCAAACGGCAGGCAGCCAAGGTAGACTCGCTGTGGATGACCGCCATGCAAATCACAATTGGCGGCATCGTCATGACGGGATATGGCTCGACCGTCGAGAACTGGTCGGAGGTGCGTTGGACTGCGGCCTTCGTATATGACACGCTGTTCATCTCCGTATTCGTCATTGCGCTCGGCTGGCTCGTCTACTTCAAGCTGATCGGTTCAGGCGAGGCATCGAAAGTTGGCTCATTCACGTTCCTCATACCGGTCGTATCCATTATCTGCAGCATCCTGTTCCTGAATGAACATTTGACGATGAACTTGGTTGCGGGCATGGCGCTCATCGTCGTCAGCATCCTGCTCGTCAATCTGAGGCCGAGACAGGTTTAATTGTGAGCTAGCCGGTTATCTTAAGCTTTCCAGAGGAAGTTGAGAAGACCCGATATAAGAAGAGGGACCATCCGACGGATGGTCCCTCAGATTGTAGAGAAACCCACGTTTTTTTTCAAAACGCTGGGTTTCTCTTTGTGTTTAA